>DYON01000002.1 GCA_020720525.1 Acetofilamentum sp. | reverse complement strand
TGCTTATATATCAGACAAACAACAAGTTGCAAAAACATCCATAAGATGCCAAAGTGGGTTTTTGTCCCACTGGGGGACGCAAGGGTTCAATTTGAGACTTTTTTGTTTTTTTCATTTGCGACCGATGATTAGTTGTGTCGATATGAATCCCCAAAAGCCAAATTCATGAATTAGAAAACTTGCTTCCAATGAAGCCGCTTTTTGAATCGTTGTTGCATTTTCTATGTATTTTGATTGTTTTGCAACCAATTAATCGTATTTTTGCTCTACAAGAAAACAATTATCAATGAAAACTGCCATATTTTTCTTTTTTACGGCTCTATGTTTGTCGCTTTCGGCACAAATAGACATAAACGCAACCAACGAGATTGCTCGCAACGATGCATTTAGAGCATCGAAGATGATGAAAGCTCCCGTATTTGTTGGTCATGAATACGATCTCAAGTACCATCGTTTCAATTGGACAGTTGACCCAGCTTTGAATGCCATCAGCGGCACGGTAACCTCGTATTTTGTTGCTGTTCAGAATAATTTAACTCAGCTTGATTTTTCGCTCGAAGTAGGCATGTGGGTCGATTCGGTTAAGTATCATGGAGCTCCTGCCATGTCAGTTCATGTTACTGATGTTGTTTCTATAACAGGATTTCCAGCAATTATAGCTGGAACACTCGATAGTATTACCATTTTTTATCACGGAACGCCGAGTTTAGCAACTGGTTCGTTTGGTTCATTTGTAACAGGTGTTCATGGAACTAGCAATACGCCAGTTTTATGGACCTTGTCGGAGCCTTATGGTACTTATGAATGGTGGCCTTGCAAAAACGATCTGAGCGACAAAATCGATTCAATCGACGTTTATGTTACACATCCAAACGGTTACCATGCTGCATCAAATGGATTGTTGGTTTCCGAAACAGTGGGTGCAGCAACAACTGCTCATTGGAGACATCGCTATCCTATTGCTGCATACCTTATTGCTATTGCTGTAACCGATTACAGCATTTACACAGACAATTTTTCCTTATCGCAAGGCTCTCTGCCGGTGTTGAATTATGTTTTTCCAGAGGATCTTTTAAATGCGCAGGGATCAACACCAACACTTGCGCCTGTGATGCAATTCTATGACTCTATCATTGCTCCCTATCCATATATGAGCGAAAAATATGGTCATGCTCAGTTTGGCTGGGGTGGAGGAATGGAGCATCAGACGATGAGCTTTATGGTTGGTTTTGGCTATGAGCTTATGGCACATGAACTGCTTCACCAATGGTTTGGCGATGCAGTTACTTGTGGTAGCTGGCACGATATCTGGCTCAACGAAGGTTTTGCAACCTATTTCACTGCTCTAAATTACGAGAGGTTTTTTCCCACCGATTTGTACTGGATGCCTTGGAAGCAAATGGCAATCAACACAGTTATTTCAGCACCTGATGGTTCGGTATATGTTTACGATACAACCGATGTCGGTCGGGTTTTTTCTTCGCGTTTAAGTTACTACAAAGGCGCATACGTACTGCACATGTTGAGGTGGGTTACTGGCGATAGTGCGTTTTTTCAGGGAATTCGAAATTATTTCAACGATCCGTCAAATAAATATGATTATGCTAAATCGCCTGATCTCATTGCTCATCTCGAAACTTCATCTGGCCTCGATTTGACCGAGTTTTTCGCCGATTGGTTGTATGGAGAAGGCTATCCCAGCTACCAGACACAAATTTCGTATTTATCAGACGATACAGTTAGCGTTGTTATCAATCAAACTCAAAGTCATTCATCGGTTAGCTTTTTCGAAATGCCCGTTCCCATCACTTTTTGGAACAATGGTATCGATACCACCGTTGTTTTCAATAGTACTTTTTCGGGACAAGAATTCCGCTTTGTATATCATGCGTATCCCGATTCAGTTCGCTTCGACCCAACTCTTTGGCTTTTATCGGCAAACAACAGTATGATTTTAAGTGTTGGCGAGCAAATAGTTCCCGAAATATCTATTTTCCCCAATCCAGCATCCAATCAAATAACTATTTCTTGCGGTTCGGCTGAACTCAAATTAGCACTTACAGTTTACGACTCTCGTGGAGCTGTTGTGCTTAAATCGAGTTTTCTAAGTGGTCAAGCAACCAACATTTCGGCGCTTGCTGCTGGTCTCTATCAAGTTGTTGTTGAAGGGAGTGGCTGGAATTACAGCGGTTCTTTTGTGAAGAAATAGTTCCTTGAGAATTTAGTTGGTGTTTTTTGTGAAGCAATTCCTGTTTTTTTTATTTCAAATTCTCGAATAATCGTGCAAGAGCTTGGGGCGAGATGGGCTTTGCTAAGCAGAAATTGAAGCCAGCATTCAAGAGGCAGTCACGATCTTCGGGTAAAAGGTATGCCGACATAGCAACAAATATTGTTTTTTGATTGTCTTTTTTAAGCAAATGAATTGTTTCGCAAAATTCTTTTATTTGATCGGTGGGCACATCAACAAACAAACCATCAAATTCGTTTTTATTTTGAAGATGGGAGCTTTCTTTGATGTTGATTAGATTTACCGAGCCAAATGCCTCGAGGTTTTTGCTGAGCAACATGATGTTGATTGGATCGTCGTTGCCCGATACACCAAAATTGTATTTGTTTTTTTGCTTTCCCTTGGTGATTTCAGTTTCGTCGATTTTGAAATGAATGTGCATTCTATTGTCTTCGGAGATAAACTCATACTGAACGCCAGTGAGGATTGAAAATTGGTGTAAATAATACAATGGTGTTATTATGTCGAAATTTCTCATATCATTTGCCGATTCGGGGCTAATGGTGCGCACTTCCGAAGAATATTTCAGCAATGCTGCAATATTTTGTGGCGAAATAATAGCTGATACTTCAATGTTGAGGGTTTTTTCGCCTTGCTTTGTCGTAAGTTGAACAGTTCGGTCCGAAGAGTTTCGATAAAGCAAAACAATGGCGTCGTTGAGCAAGCGAACAGTCATGTTTTTGTCGCCTTTGCAATCCGATAAACAATCGGTGTTTCGCGATATGAATAGTTTGGCTTCGGGAATTAACCTGCGAAAATAGTTTTCGGTTTCTTCTATCAATTGTGCCGAACTAAAGCTTCCACTGCGCAATGTGTTCCATTTATTTTTATCGCCATCAAGAACCATTAACTCTTGCAGCGAAAACTGAATATGCCTTGCATTGAACGAAATAAACGAAAGTAGATTTCTCGACTCCTTATTTATAGCATCTGCCGAAAGCTGTTTTGAATAATCGCGAATAAGCTCAACCGACGATTGAATCTCTTCTGCAACGTGGTTTCGCAACATCGTAGATACCATTATTTGCTTATCTTTTTCTTCTTTGATTTCGGCGAGGTCTTTTTCCATCCAAACCCGACGTTGTTTTTCGTCTTTTAGCTCAATATTTTGCTCATTAATTTGTATTTTGAGTTTATCGCGCAGCAATGTTAGTTCTTTGTTCAAACCAACAATTTCGTTGTTTTTGTTTTTTAGTTCTTTGCGGTGAGTCGATACATTTCGAAGTTTTGCCAACAGTATCAACAGCAAAAGCAGAATGATAATGGCGGAAATAATGGCAATTAACATAATCCATTTCCACTTTTCCACTTGCAACGAATTGATTTCGTTTTGTCGTTTCAATTGCTGATTTTCTCTGCCTTTTTCGTTCAATTCTATGCTGAATTGCGTGTTTGCCAATTGCTCGTTTAGCTTGTCGGTGTGCATAGAATCGCGCAAAACAATGCACTGTTTGTAATAAGCTGTCGCCTGTTCGAATTGATTTTGCGCTGAAAGCAGCTGTGCGTAATCGAAATATATTTCTGATAGTATTGGTCGCAGTTGATTGTCTTTGGCACTCTTTATGGCTTTTTCGTAATATAACGATGCTTCTGAAATTCGACTTAGCTTTTCATAAACCCGTGCTTTGTCGAGAAGAGCATTGGTGCGAATAGTTGAGCTAAATTCTATTGGGTTAATCATTTCAACTAAATCGAGATAATTCATCGCCTCCTCCCATTTTCCAAGGCGAATGAAAACATCAGCAATGTTGGAATATGCTGTTGCAATGCCGCTTTGGTCTTCGATTAGCTGGCTCATTCTTAGCGATTCCTCAAAAAGTCCCATGGCTTTCTCGTTTTCATTTTGAGCCAAAGCAAGCAATCCCAAGTTGTTGAGTGTGCTTCCAATCGAAGCCGAATCGTTGAGTAATTGCGAATACTTAAGACTTCTGTTGTACGAATCGAAGGCTTTGTCGAAGTTCCCAGCCCAAAAATACATCACTCCAATATTGTTAAGGGTATATGTTACTCCTGTGAGGTCTTTCAATTCGAAATAGTACTTCAATGCAGTGTTGTAATATTCAACAGCTGTTTCGTAATGACCCGTATGTTTATATAGAGTAGCTATATAGTTGGCAACGCTTGCAATTCCGTTTTTATCGTTGATGCGAAGATAAACTTCAAACGATTTGTTGTATAAATCGAGTGCGCCCAAATAGTCTTCGGCAACTTCGCTGCAATATCCAAGACTAAACAAAGCCTGAGCTTCGTCTTTGAATTGTTGATGATGGTGCGCATGCTCTAATGCCAATGTAGCATATCGGAAAGTGCTGTCGAAATTGGATTCAAAAAATTCGTAAGCAAGCTGATTGCAAATTTTTGCCTTTTCTTGGTTTTGAGCACGTTTATATTGCTGTCGGAGACTGTCAATTGTGTCGCCGCTTGCCGTTGTTTGAAGAAAAAGAAATACCAATGGCAAAATGACTATTTTTGCGACAGGAAGAAAAAAAAGTCGATTAAAATTCATGTTGTGGACAATAAAAGTGTAAAAGTAGGAAAAATTGGTGAAAGCGAAGCTGCTCTCTTTATCGAACGGCTTGGCTACCAAATCTTATACCGCAATTGGAGAAATGGTAAAGACGAAATTGATATTGTGGCTCTGCACAACAATTGGGTCGTTTTTGTTGAGGTGAAAGCACGAACCAGTCAGGCTTATGGAGAACCTTGGCAGGCAATCGATCAGCGAAAACAAAGCGCTATGATTCGTGCTGCCGAAGCATTTATCTTGCAAAATAATGTTGAGCAAAATGTTCGTTTCGATGTGGTTTCGGTAATGGTATCGCCCGATTTCGATGTGCATATCGAACTTATCGAAAACGCATTTTGTTTGTAAGCGAAAATGTTTGTATTTTTGTGTTGATAAAAGAATCATGAAAACATTACTTTTTTGTGTTGCTCTATTGTTAACCGTTGGTTCGTATGCTCAAAGTTTTTCAGGTGGTTTCCGTCTTGGAATTACAGGAACGCAAGTTCAAGGCGATGCCATTTCGGGATTCGATAAGGCTGGCATCAGTGCTGGTTTTTTGATAGGGATTCCTCTTAACGATTTTTCGACCCTCGATATGGAATTGCTTTTTGTTCAGAAAGGTAGCCGCCGCAATCCAACCAAAGACAATTTGACCAAATACATCTTGCGACTCAATTATATTGAGATGCCGATTCTTTATCGGCGCATGCTGAAAAAATCGTTTGGCTTCGAAACAGGTCTTTCGTTTGGAGTGCTCATTAAAAATACCGATGTTGAATACGACATTTATGGACTTATGCCCAATAGACCTCCATTCAAAAAGTACGAATTGGCGGTTAACGCCGGATTCAGGTATGTTTTAGGCGATAATAGCGCAGTCAATTTGCGATATTCTCACTCTGTTCTTCCTATTCGACCTCATCAGGGAAATGTATCTTACTACTTCAACAGAGGACAGTACAACCTAGCTTTGTCGCTAACTTATGAATATCATTTCTGAACCTATATCGAAAGTTGTTGTTGCCATTACAGGAGCTAGTGGTTCCATGTATGGAGCATCGCTGATTAAACAATTGCTTGCGGTTGAATCAATCACTCAAATTGCAGTGGTTTTTAGCGACAATGGGAAAAGTGTTTGGGATTTTGAAAATGCTGGGTCAATTCCCGAATCTGGCAAAATAATGTTTTACGAAAACCACGATTTGTTTGTGGCTCTTGCATCTGGTTCTGCGGGCTTCAATGTTATGTTTGTGGCTCCGTGTAGCATGGGTAGCCTTGCTGGAATTGCAACAGGCCATTCCAACAATCTCATTCTTCGTGCAGCCGACGTAATGCTCAAAGAACGCAAACCCCTTGTTTTGATGGTGCGCGAAGCTCCATATAGCCTTGTTCATCTCGAAAACATGACGCGCGCAACTCAAGCTGGCGCAATAGTGTTTCCTGCATCTCCGTTTTACTATCATCATCCCGAGAATATTCAACAACTCATTTCGCCTCTGGTTTCGCGCATGCTTAGCGTTGCAGGTATTGCTCAGCCCGAAGTTGAGTGGGGTCAATTGTAATTATTTGTTTATGGCAAAAATGCTCTTCGACTACGATGTAAAAATCTTACTTGCTCTCGAGCAGGCTATAAGTGGCAAGTCGGAGTTTTTTAAAGTTTTAATGGAAAGTGGTTATCCCGAACTTGCGGCTTTTTCGAATGCTGTTCGTGCCGATAAAAAAGCGCTTAAATGGCTGTTCGAAAACAATTCGCCCGAATTGGGGGTATTAAGCGATGCCATCGACTCCGAAGAGGCTGCAATTGCTTGGCTGAAGAAAAACAATCTTACCTTTTATATTGTTTTTGCCGATGCTTGTAGAGGTGTTACTCCAGCACGCGAATGGCTTAAAAACAACAAACTCGATATATTTCTTCGTCTTTCGCTAACCATTTACGATTTGCTTATTGAGCAGCAAAACAACAAATGGGACTACCACAAGTATAACCGGTAGATTTATGTGCCACTAATTTTTAATTTTGCCTAATTGCTTCAACTGGGTCAAGCTTCGATGCACTGTAGGCTGGAATTAAGCCGGCTATGAGTCCAATACCCGCCGATACACTTACTCCTAGAATGATGTTGCTGGCCGATAATCCAATTGGAAAATTCAAGGCATTGCTCGCTAGCATTGCAAGCAACCACACTAGTATAAGACCGAAAATTCCACCAAACAGACTCATAAAAACAGCTTCCACCAAAAATTGATTCATGATAAAAGAATTTTTTGCACCCAACGATTTTTGAATACCTATAATTCCTGTTCGTTCGTGAACCGATACAAACATAATGTTGGCAATTCCGAAGCCTCCAACCAACAGCGAAAATCCTCCAATAATCCAGCCTGCCACAGTAATGATATCGAAAAGTCCCGAAAGGTTTTCGGTAAGCATGCTAGGCTCGTTGATGGAGAAATCGTCATCGGTTCCAGGTTTCAGTCGGCGTATGCTACGCATTGTTCCAGTGAGTTCGTACGACATTTCTTCGTTGGGAATTCCATTTTTCCCTTTTACAGCAATGAATGTGTTTAAACGTTGCTCGTTGTTCATATTCACAATTGTTCTAAAAAAATTGAATGGAACCATTACCATATCATCGTTGCTGTTGCCAAAATTGTTGGTACCTTCGGCTTTTAAAATGCCAATCACATTCACTTGGCGGTTCAATATTTTTACCTCTTTTCCTATTGGGTCTTCGTTCTGAAATAGTTTTTCGGCTATGTTGGCACCAATCAAACACACAGCAACTCCATTGTTGAGCTCGCTTGGGCTGAAATAGCGGCCATTCAATACATTGAAAATAAAAACTTTGTTGTAATCGTCAGAAATACCACCAATGGGTGTCGATTCAACTTTGTTGTCTTTGAAATCGACATCGCTTGATGTCGATGCCATAAATGTGGCATATTGTATTGTATTGCTTTGCTTTCGGATGGTTTCCATCTCGTCGAGCTTGGGAACAGGTCTTTTTAGGTATTTCCACCAAGCAAAATCTGCCGAAAAAGTCCATGGCCATTTTTGAATAAAAACAACATTGGTGCCCAGCGACTCAATGCTTGTGGTAATCTGACTTTTCATGGAATCGACAACCGTGAAAACCATAATAACCGAAAAAATGCCAATGGTGATACCTGTTACGGTCAGAATGGTTCTGAGCCGATTCACAAGAATTGCCGATATGGCAAACAAAAAACTCTCTTTGATGAGTCTGAAAAAAAGCATGCAACAAAGCTAAGAATTTTTACTGTTTCTTCTCATTTTTTCGAGTACTTCCGAAAAATCGGGGGGCAATTCACTTTCAAAACGAATCATTTCGTTTGTGGTTGGGTGAACAAAACCCAATAAGCCTGCATGCAATGCCTGACGAGGCATGATGGTAAAACAGTTGTCGATAAATTGTCGAAATTTTGTGGTCGGATTTCCCTTGATGATGGTTTTTCCACCATACATTTCGTCGGCAAAAAGTGGATGACCAATATGGCGCATGTGTGCGCGAATCTGATGCGTGCGGCCAGTTTCGAGCTGACATTCAATCAGTGTTGCAAATCCAAATCGCTCTAATACTTTATAATGTGTAACCGACCACTTCCCGTGAGTTTCGTCGTCGAAAACGGCCATCACCCTCCTGTCTTTAGTACTTCGCCCAATGAATCCACTTACCGTTCCGATGTCGTCATCAAGATCACCCCAAACCAAAGCCTTGTACTTGCGCTCGAGGCTGTGATCGAAAAACTGCTTTGCTAAAAAAGTTTGTGCGTATTCTTCTTTGGTTACAACCAACAAGCCACTCGTGTCTTTGTCGATTCGGTGAACCAAAAGTGGAAAAGGAGGAGGCTGAACTGTTTTCGAAAAATGAAATAGTAAAGCATTGAGCAACGTATGAGTATAGTTGTTGAAGCCGGGATGAACAACCATTCCTGGTGTTTTGTCAACTATCAGCAATGCATTGTCTTCGTAAACCACATTCACGTCAATGTCTTCGGGCAAAATTTCCAGCTCAATTACAGGATATGGAAGCACAATGCTTATTTCGTCGTTGGGCTTCACCTTGTAATTCGATTTCACAGGCTTTCCAAAGCACAAAATGCAATCGGCTTTTGCTGCATTTTGTATCCGATTCCGACTAATACTTTCGATACGGTTTACGAGAAATTTATCGATTCGGATTTGAGTCTGCCCTTTATCAACAACAATGCGGTGGTGTTCGTAGAGCTCGCGTTCTTCTTCCGGAATTTCGTCAATTTGATTCGTCATAATTATTCTGTTATCACCAACTTCAGAATAATGGGTTGCGACGATGCTTTTTCTACAACAATGGTGTAAAATCCTGCTTGCAAATGGTTGGTTTGTAAATTGCTTTCGCACATGCTTTGCTGAACCAGTCGGCCATTGATGTCGATAACGGAAACTTTTTTAAGCTCAGAATCCGAAAAGGAGACCATTGCGCAATTGTTGCAAGGATTGGGATACAACGAAACTTTGCTTTCGCTTTCTTCTAATCCAACATGAGGTTCGTTTTCGGAACCAACAACAATTCGAATCATAGGCGTTCCAGCGTAAAGGCTGTTGTACCAATTTCCATCGGTGTTGTAGAATAGACGATTGCTGCGGTCGTTGTTTTTATCGAAGCCCAAATTCAATACTTCGTCGGTGGTCTGAACCCAACCAACATAAATGCTTCCATTTACGGGCAGAGGATTGTCGAGGGTGTATGTGTGATAATTGTAGAAACCATTTTCGAATTCGGGACGAACGCCACCTTGCTGGTAAATAATATTTCCAGGCACTCCACCATTGTTGTCCCAAACAGTAAGGTAGAAGTAAATCTGATTGGCATCGTTAACTGTTCGGTTGAAAAACATGAGTATCGAACGCAATGTGTCGGCTGCATTAAGGTCGAAGCGAAACGAAGCTTTAGCACCATTGAGTGTGAGTCCATATCCCGCCTCTGCAGTACCATCGTCGGAAGCAAAATAATTGTAGAAATGCTGATAATAAGCCAATGTGTCGTTTTCTTTAATTGGATCGCTGATGGTAGCTGTGTTGATAGACATCTGAACCAAAAATTCGGCGTTTTTGCTTACCAACGAAGTATAGGTGTACGGAATTGGATTTCTTCGAAAAGCTGTGTCGGTTCTAGGTGCAAGGTTGGCTGCACTTAGCCCCGAATTGTATGTAGATGTAGTTCCAGAAAGGTCAGTAATCACCAATCGTTCGGTTACATTCAACAACGAAGTGGAATAATTGCTGTAATCAACATCTATTTCGCTTGCCATTTCGCCCGATACATTTGCCATAAATTGATTCCATGGCATTACAAAATGATTTTTCAGAAGCGTTTCTTTTCTTTCGCGAAAAGCCAAATCGGACGGGATAGTATCTGTTTTGTCGCGGTCGCTATCGATGAAAATATAATCGATGTTCCAAAAATCGGCATTGCCCGACCACGATGGAAACGATAAATCGGCATAGCTTGCATAGTTGCGAAATCGGAATTTGAATCCTTCGTTCAAAAATGAGGTATCGGTTATGGGTAGCATAACGCATTTCCACGAACTTCCATTCAGAGCTTCGAATGCAGTATATGATGTTCCGCCAACCGACCAAACTTCAACCCATTTGTTTTGGTTTGCTGCGTAAAATTCGAGCAACAGCGAATCTTCTCCATCGGGCTTTTCGCCATAACCTTGAGGTTGATAAAAGAAACTGAAATAAATGGAGTCGGCTGGTGAACTCAAGTGTGGTGTGCCTGTGAAAATGGAATCGAGTCGCATTGACAACGATGTAAGGGAGTCGGCTGGGAAAGCAAAACTGCTTCCATGTTCGTACAAATATCCATTTGCATCGAGTCCGTCGAAAGTAGCAACTCCAATAGTAACAGGCGAAACGGCAAAACTGCTATTAATAAATACTGTACTGTCCGAAAATACCGAAAAATCGGGATAGACAAAACTCGACGAAAAATCTTCGTAAAAAGGAAGCCTGAGATCGACACCTTTGGCTTTTGTTGAAATACTGGTGTTGTTTATCAACAATGGATTCATTCCAACTGGTATCAGTAATTCCTGCGCCAACAGAAAGGTTGAAACAAGGAAAAGAAAAGCAGCAGCAAGACTTTTTAGCATAGCAGGCAGGTTTTTATTCATACCATAAATCGATCGCAATACCCAGATTTACTTCATTTTCGTTTCCATAAGCTGGGTTTTGACGTACTACACGAACATTAACGGTGTCGTCGGGGTTCATAAATACTTCGGCTCCAATGTTCAACCCGGCTTCATTTACCATTTGACGAGCTTTGGATCGAGTTTTACCAACTAGTTTTGGCACATAAACCTTCTCGTTTCCGCTTCCACGACCAATTGTTAAATCAATTTTTTCGCCTTTGTTCAACTCTGTTCCCCAGTTAATTGTTTTCCCTTGATAGGTAGCTCTAATAACAGTTCGGCCAACATCGGGAACATAATTTATTTTTCCAACTTTCAAACCATGGGTTTCAAGAATTGCACTCGCTTGGCGTGCAGTGAGGTCAACCAAATTGGGAAGTTTTGTTTTTTCGGGTTGAAAAGCAATAATGGTAATGTAAACCATTCGTCCCTTTTTAACATGCGAGCCTGGCAATGGCAATTGGCTTACAATGGAGCCTGCCGTTTTGGTGTTGTCGTAAACAGAATCGACAATCTGAAAACGATAAAAGCGGCTTTCGCGGTCTTGTTGAACTTCGGAAAAAGTTTTCCCACTAAAATCGGGAACTTCTATCGACTGACCATGAAAAGTGTAAAGCCGTAGAAAAAACAATGTTGCCCAAACCAACAACAACGAAGCACCCATAATCAACAACAGGTGTTTCCAGAAGTGAATGCTCTTGATAAATCGTAGTATCTTCATACAGAGTTTATAAAACTGTCTTTTGTCTGATTTATTGCAGGATATTTATCCTTGATGCAAAAATAATCAATATACTTGACATGAAGCTATGCCAATTTAGCCATTGTTTGAAGTTTTTGTAGTTAAAATGCTATTGGTTTCGGCTATTTTGAGTATGTTCGCATGGTAAATGAAAAATTATGGACAAACTCACTATTGCATTGTGTCAGCCCAATCTTGTTTGGAACAATCCTTCTGCCAATAGAGCGTTGTTTAATCAAGTTTTCGACGATTATTCTGGTAAAACAGATATTTTTCTATTGCCCGAAATGTTTACAACAGGTTTTTTAACACAACCCGAACAATACAATTTGCTTGAGCAGGAAAACACTGTTTTATGGATGAAAGAGTGCGCAGCCAAGCATAATGCGGCAGTAGCAGGAAGCATTATTGTCTCTGAAAATGGGAGGTTTTTTAATCGGTTTTTGTGGGTAACGCCCAATGGGGAATTGTATAGCTACGATAAGCGGCATTTATTTTCGCTTGGTAAAGAAGATAAAAGCTATTCGCCTGGAAAATCGCCGCTTGTGTTTTTGTATCGTGGGTGGAAAATTCGACCATTGATTTGTTACGATTTGCGTTTTCCTGTTTGGTCGCGCAACTCATTTGTTAACAATGTTTTTAATTACGATTTGCTGTTGGTGGTCGCTAATTGGCCTGCTTCGCGGAGTTTTCATTGGAGACAGTTGATTATGGCGAGAGCAATCGAAAACCAGAGCTATGTGGTTGGGGTGAACCGAAATGGGTCCGACCAAAACGGTTGGAATTACAATGGTGGTTCGTGCCTTGCGTCGCCTGAAGGATTTTGGCAGCCCGAACAACCCAATAGAACCGACGATGTTGTGTTGGTTTCGCTCAACAATGAAAAACTAATCAAATACCGAAAA
The DNA here is from genome assembly GCA_020720525.1 of Acetofilamentum sp. Classification (GTDB taxonomy): domain Bacteria; phylum Bacteroidota; class Bacteroidia; order Bacteroidales; family DTU049; genus GWF2-43-63. Next base: position 29,181 of record DYON01000002.1, on the reverse strand, counting down.
GATTTTCCATTTGCCCTCGACTGGGATAAATTTTCCATTGAAATAAACTGATTTTTTCGTAAAGATGGTTTCATTAATTTGTTCATTTGTCGCAACAATAGCTTTTTTTTGTTTCTTTGCAATATGAAAAAAGAAGCATTTCAATCGTTTTTGGGTGTAAATCGGGGCGAAGGTGTCGAAAGGGTTACTACGCTTTTTGGCAACCCTGACGAAGAGTACAACAATTCTGAGAATCACTACATAATTTACTATTACCGTTTTGGCGATAGCGATGTGTTGTCGATAAGCTTTGGCAAAGAAACAATGGTGGTTGAAACAATCTATTTTGGTCATCGTAGAATTCAAAACACTTTCGATTGGCTCGAATCGGTTGGAATAGACGACCCCAAGGCTTATCTGCTCGACAAACATATCGATGAAATTATCGATTTGCTTGGTGTGCCCGACGAAGAAGAACCCGACGATTTTTTCTACAGAACCGACAATATGGAAGTCAATTTTTATTGTCCCGAAGAGAACGATTTTTTCTGCCGGCGCATTATGGTGAGTTGGTTTGCTTAGAATATTGGGCTTAATGTCAAAAAAAAGCTGTCAACTTAAAAATTGACAGCTTTTTTCTTTAGAAATTCAACACTTATTTCCTGATATCGAGTTCCTGAATAATATTGGTGGCTTCGGCATACTTTTCAATTAGGAAAAGTATGTAGCGAATGTCGGTCGAAATAGTACGAGTTTGATTAGGAATATAACTCAAACTCGAAGCGGTTGCTTCCCAGTTGATGTCGAACACAATGCCAATCAATTCGCCTTTTCCATTCAAAATAGGAGCTCCCGAGTTGCCGCCAGTTACGTCGCAATCCGAAAGAAAATCAATTGGAATGGTTCCATTTTTATCGGTATATTGTCCAAAATCCTTTTTGTTGTAAAGATCTTTCAGCTTTTCGGGAACAATAAATTCTGGATTATTTGCGTCTTCGCGTTTTATTAATTCATCAATAGTTGTGTAGTAAGGAGTTTCTGCTCCATCGGTTGGGGTGTACGAAACCACTTTACCATAGGTGAGGCGCATGGTACTGTTGGCATCGGGATAAAATTTCTGTTTACCGTTGAGCATTGTCATAATACCATTCATATATATTCTCTCGCCTTGAGCAAGTTTTTGTTCAACCACATTGGTTTGTTCAAGAATTTCGAGGTGTTTTACGTTGAACGACTTCATGACAATAAAACCAGGATCTTTTTCCAATATTTTGCCATTGGGTTCACGAAGGAATTCATAAATCAACTCTTTACTTGCAAAAATTGACTTTTCGAAAATGAAATTGGCATACAAGGTAAAATTGTCTTTGAATTTTTTGTCAACTTCATCAAACACACTTGGATAGAATTCTGGGCTAATATCATCTTTCATTATTCGGAGTAGGCTGATGAAAATTTTCTTGTCAACATCGACGTTGTAGCTGTTGAAATAATAATTTGATGCGTAGTATTTCAGTTTTGTACTTAAATCGGCAACTTTAGCTGCTTTTTGATCTTCGGGTAAGTCGGTAGAGTTCAAGTAGAAATTGAGCGAATCGAACTTGCTTGCAAATGAAACGATTTCGGGTCCACGTGTAACACATTCCTTATAATAAATAAGGGCTTTCTTGTATTTTGTGATTTCGGTGTATGCTTCGTTTATAATGCTTAACGCCATTCCATATTTGGTTTTTCTTGCGCCGTCGGCATTAACCCACTTTGTAAACTCTGCTTCAAGTGCATTCTTTTTGTCTATTGCTTTCAGTCGCTTTAAAACTTCTGTTTGACCAATAAAGTATTTCCAATAATTAGATGAACGATTGTATTTAGAGCGGTACATCAATTTGATTGATGGATCGCGATCCATGTCTTCTTTCATCAGTCTCAACTTAGAATCGCGGATTTTCACAACAGATGGATTTATAACGTCGAGGGCCATTTTTAATCCACTACTTGTCATGAAGCGGTCTGTGGTTCCTGGATATCCCATTACCATTGTGAAATCGCCTTGCTGAACTCCTTTTATTGAAACGGGAATTGAATATTTTGGAACATAAGGAATGTTTTTTCTTTTGTCGTAGGGAGCTGGTTTTCCGTCGGGACCCATATACACTCTGAAGAAGGCAAAATCGGCAGTGTGGCGAGGCCACAACCAGTTGTCGCTATCTGCACCAAAGTTTCCTATTGCCATCGGAGGTGCGCCAACCAATCGAACATCGCGAAAAACTTCATAAATAAATAAGAAGAATTCATTACCTTTGAAAAAGCTTTTTACTTCACCTTCGTAATGAGTTCCTTTAATGCTTTCTTCAATAATTCGATTTGAAATTTCTTTGATTTTTGCTTCTCTGTCGAGTGGAGACATTGATTCGTTGAGTTGGCTTAGTACTTTCTGGCTTACATCTTCCATGCGAACAAGAAACGTTGCCTTTAAATTAGGATTGTATAATTCCTGTTTCTTATCTAATGCCCAAAATCCGTTTTGAACATAATCCGAATTGTATTTAATGGAATTCTCTGTGATGTATTCCAATCCACAGTGGTGATTGGTCATCATCAAACCCTCCTTCGAAACCATAAAAGCAGTGCACATGCCATCGTTCATCGACACAATTGCATCTTTAAGGCTGGAGTGATTGATGCTATAAATTTCCTCAGCGGTGAGCTGAAGACCCATTTTCTGCATGTCGGTATAATTGAGACGGTCAATTAACAAAGGCAACCACATACCTTCATCGGCCGAAACCTTAAACACAGAAAGGAATACAATAACATTGATTAACAGGAACTTTTTCATAACAGCTTTATTTCTTTTGTTTGACAAAATTACACTTTTCTTGCAGATTTTGAATTACTTACTCAAAATTTTAAATTCAGTTCTGCGATTCGCCTGACGACCTTCTTCGCTTGTGTTTGTGACTATTGGCTGAGTTTCGCCATAGCCTTTAGCAACCAACCTGTCGGAAGCAATTCCCGACGCTACCAAAAATGATACCACAGACTTGGCGCGTTCGTTCGAAAGCTTCATGTTGTATTCGTCTGACCCTACATTGTCGGTATGGCTCGAAAGCTCTATTTTCAACGATGGAATATCTTTCATTAATTTAACAAGCCTAGTCAACTCTTCAACCGATTCGGGGCGTAAGGTAGCGCGGTTGAAATCGTAAAAAATATTGTTGAGTACAATCTTTTCTCCAACCCGTACATCTTCTATATGGGCTTTGGCCGTGTCGCCTGCTAGTAAAAGCTTGCTTAAAAATATATCAAGAATAAGCTCGTCGCGCTTTTCGTCTTCAAGAACTGAGAGGTCGTATGTGGACATTTTATATCCATCGGACTTTGCTTTGATTTCGTAGGAATCGCCAAGCAAAAGAGTTGTTACATAAGAGCCATCTTCAGCAGAAGTGAGACTCGATATAACCATTTCTTTGCCGTTTGAATAAAACTCAATGCTGGCTTCCAATGCTTTGAATGAGTTTGCGTCGGCTACTCGGCCACGAAGCTTGATGGTTTTTTTCTTGGCTTTTACAATGGTCATGTAATATATGTCTTGGCCACCTTTGCCATAGTTTTTGGCGGATGAATAGAATGCGTGTTTTTCGTCTGGTGTTGGAATATAAAAAACATCATCTTCTGTGGTGTTTACTGGATAGCCCATGTTTTCGGGTGTTGTCCAAAAACCATCCTCGGTTCGTGTGCTTATAAAAATATCAAAACCACCCATATTGTCGTGTGCTTGCGACGAAAAATACAATGTAAATCCATCGGGGAGCATATAAGGTGAATCTTCGTCGTATGGAGTGTTGATGGTTGAACCAAGATTTTCGGGCTCCATCCATTTTCCATTGATTTTTTCGGTCATCCAAATATCCCTTCCTCCAAAACCACCTGGTCGATTGCTTACAAAAAATATAAAATTCATGTCGGGCGAATAACAAGCATGGGTTTCCCAAGATGTGGAGTTAATGGGATCGGGCATTTTTTCAGGCTTGCTCCATTCGTTTTCGTTTAGCAATTCCGAAAAATAAATGTTTCCATCGCCTTTGTCGTCTTTGTACAATAAAATTGTTTTGCCATCTGGCGAAATGCTAATTGTAGCTTCGTGACCAATGGTGTTGATTTTTCCACCGATATGTTTTGCAACCGACCATTGTCCATTGTTGTTTATTGAGGTGAAATATACATCTTCGTAGTATTGTCCTTTTTCATTTTTCTTTCCGCCAGTGCTGCCTTCGCGACGACTGGTGAAATAAAGTGTCTTCATATCGGTTGTTATAATGGGGCTGTATTCGCTAAACCCTGTGTTGATAGGATTTCCGAGGTTTTCTATTTTAATACTTAAAGGGTTGTTGATGATTTTTATGGCGTTGTACGATTTTTCTTTAAGCGTCTTTACCGAGTCAACCAATTCGGGACTGTCGAATTCGGCGTACTTAATAAATTTGTCGTAATTGTTTATGGCTTTATTGAATTTGTAATCAACATGATAAACAATTCCCAAATACATAAATACATCTACAGGAGCATTCATTTCGTTGTATTCGCCAGTATATTCCTTAACAACCATGCTTGAAGCCTTTTCTAAAAAGGGAATAGCTCTTGGCTTTTCGCTGCCCATGTTGGCGTAGCAAAATCCAATTTTATACTGCAAATTTGCATTTCCAGAATAGACAGAATCCCATTTTAAATAGGTTTTTACAGCTTCTTCGAAGTTGTAATCCAAAAGCAATACTTCGGCTTTTTCATATTCAGCTTTGAACGTTTTGTCGTTCCCCATGCGTGTTAGAATATCGTCGGATTGAGCATTCGACATTGATATTCCTGCAAAAAGCAATGCAATAATCAGCAAAGTCTTATTCATAAAGAGTCAATATTTTATTCAATGCACAAAAGTAATAATTTATCTTCAATTATTTAAAACAAATAGAATTTTTTTTGCTAAAGGGCTAAATTTTTATTTTTTTTCTCCTATTTTTGAAAAAATCTTGAAGAAGATTTTTTGATTCATTTTCACCAGGTCCCTTTTCAAGAATTGTTTTGGGGTGAAGAATGTTCTTGTTGTAGAGAGAGAATCCAGCTTTGGGGTCGTCGGTTGCATATACTATTTTCCCAATTCTAGCCCACCTAAGAGCCCCGGCGCACATCACACATGGTTCTAAGGTTATATAGAGCACAAAATCATCGAAGAACTTAATGCCATACTCCGATGCAGCACTTGTTATGGCTAATATTTCGGCATGTGCTGTTACATCTTTAAGCAATTCGGTCTGATTGTGCGACCGAGCCACAATTTTATTATTTAAAACCAAAACGGCTCCTATAGGTACTTCGTTTTCGAAGGCTGCTTTTTGCGCTTCTTTCAAGGCTTCTTGCATGAAGAAGTTGTCGTCGCGTTCAAGGGTCATTTGCTTAGAATTTTAATTTCAACTCGGCGGTTGAGTTTACGTCCTTCGGGGAGAAGATTGTCGGCTATCGATATTTTGCTTCCGTAGCCAACATAGCGCATTCGCTTCAAATCAATCCCTTTTTGGTATAAATATTCAAGAACAGCTTTGGCTCTTGCTTCGCTGAGTGCTTGGTTGTAGGCTTCCGACCCAATGTTGTCGGTATGTCCCGAAATTTCAATTTTCATATTTGGATACATCATTAGAATGTCATATATCTTATTTAGCTCGGCATAAGAGTAGGGCAATAGTTCGGTTTTGTCGAACTCGAAGTAAACATTGCGTAAAATAATGGTCTCGCCTATTTCAATGTCCTCCATAAATAACGTATCGTTGATAGTATAGGTCAGTGGTGGAAACGAATCGAGTTGATTCATGATGGCTGTGATTTTGTGCTGCGAAATATTGTTGGTTGGAATGAGTTTGAAATCGTCGAATAAATAATAAGCAAATGAATGAATTTCGGCCGAGGCATCCTCAATCAATGTTTCATAAGTGAGTTCATTGTAATTTGTGAAATTGCCAATGGTAATATATTTTTCTTCGCCACTTGCACGAAAAACACCCGAAAATTTCGACCACTCGTCTCTATTGTCCAATACCGAGTCGCGAGGCATTTCGAGTTGAGGAACAAAGGTGAAGCTTTCGGCCGCTTCGTCGAAAAGGGGTTTCGACGAACTTAAATACACCGACATTCCATTCGATGCAATGCCACTATTTTTGCTCAAAACAAAATAAAACTCGAAATAATACAAATGGTTGCGCTCCAATGGCATTGTGATTATGGATTGCAAGTGCTCGTTGTAGCCGCGCGAGTAGGGGTAACGCGACGAATCGGCGCGCAGTATCATTCCAGCGTAGGCGTTGCCACTTTTTGGCTCCATGTTGCCTGCAAAATTGGAAGGAACACCAACTTTGCTTCGAATGCTACATCGATTGAAGTAGTCGGGTGTTGAAGTGTTGTTGATGCACCAACCCGGAACCAGCTCGGTAATGCCTTCAAGATAATGCACATAATCTTCGGGGCAGTTTCGATAGGTCTCGAAACTGCCATTGTAAATGAGATTGTCCTGAGCATATAGTTCAGAACAACCAAAAAAAAGAATTAAAAATACCCCGATAATTCTCATAAATCAAACGATGTGGTAAAATTAAAACTTTTTGGATGAACGATTATTGTTATTTTCGCAAAAAAATTTCATGTACAGAACTCATACTTGCGGAGAATTGCGCATTCAAAATGTTGGTCAACAGGTTTTAATTAGTGGATGGGTGCAACATATTAGAGATTTTGGAGGCACTACATTTATCGATTTGCGCGATAGATATGGAATTACTCAGTTGGTTTTCGATATGGAAACCAATAAAGATTTGTGCGAAGCAGCTCGAAAACTTGGTCGCGAGTTTGTTGTTTCTGCCGAAGGAATGGTGCGCGAACGAAGCAATAAAAACAAAAACATTCCAACTGGGGAAGTTGAAATTGAAGTTAAAAAGCTCAAAGTGCTTAATTCGGCGCAAACACCTCCTTTCACTATCGAAAACGAAACCGATGGTGGCGAAGAGTTGCGTATGAAATATCGCTATCTCGATTTGCGACGCAATCCATTGCAACATAATATCATTCTTCGTCATCGGATGGCACTCGAAATTCGCAAATTTTTGAGCGACGCCAACTTTCTCGAAATTGAAACGCCATATCTCATACGAAGTACTCCCGAAGGCGCTCGCGATTTTATTGTGCCTTCGCGAATGAACGAGAATCAATTCTATGCCTTGCCTCAGTCGCCTCAAACCTACAAGCAATTGTTGATGGTTTCGGGATTCGACCGCTATTTTCAAATTGTTCGCTGTTTTCGCGACGAAGACCTTCGTGCCGACCGTCAACCCGAATTTACGCAGATCGATTGCGAAATGTCGTTTGTTGAACGCGAAGATGTACTCGTCAATTTCGAAGCTCTTACTGGTCATCTTTTTAAAGCTGTGCGCAATATCGATTTGCCCCCATTTTTGCGAATGCCATATTCCGAAGCCATAAGTTTGTATGGTAGCGACAAACCCGACATTCGCTTTGGTATGCAAATTCAGAATTTAACCGATTTGGCAAAAAACAAAGGCTTTGTTGTGTTCGACAATGCCGACCAAGTGTTGGCTTTGGTGGTGGAAGGTGCAGCCGAATACACACGCAAGCAACTCGACGAACTTACCGAGTGGATTAAGCGTCCGCAAATTGGCGGTACGGGTCTTATCTGGGTTAAATTTGCTGTCGATGGCTCGGCCAAATCGTCGGTCGATAAATTTTTTACACCCGACGATCTCAACAATTGGAAAGCCAAATGCAATGCTGCCGATGGCGACTTGATGCTGGTTGTTGCTGGTTCCAATAAAAATATTTTTTCGGTTGCAGGTGAGCTCCGACTCGAATTGGGAACTCGTCAAGGCTTACGAAATCCTGATCATTTTGCTCCGTTGTGGGTGGTCGATTTTCCCTTGCTCGAATGGGACGACGACTCAAAACGCTTTTTTGCAATGCATCATCCGTTTACTTCGCCCATTGCCGACGATTTCGCTTTGCTCGCTACCGACCCCGGTAAAGTGCGAGCCAATGCTTACGATTTGGTAATCAATGGCGTCGAAATTGGTGGTGGCAGTATTCGTATTCATGACCGCAATTTGCAAATGCAAATGTTTAAAGCACTTGGTTTTACCGACGAAGAAGCATCTGCTCAATTTGGATTTCTGCTAGGTGCTTTCGAATATGGAGCACCGCCTCATGGTGGAATAGCATTTGGCTTCGATCGTTTTGTTGCCATGATGGCAGGTCAAAACAATATTCGCGAGTTTATTGCATTCCCCAAAAACAATTCAGGACGCGATGTTATGGCCGATGCTCCTTCGGCAGTGAGTCAGCAACAACTCGACGAATTGAAGGTTAAACTTATTCCTCGTTAAAATCTTTGAGCGAGTATTCTTCAAAAAATGCCGCACTTTCGTTGTTGAAACGTTCAACCGAGCTATTCAAAATAGAATCGGCTTGATAGGTAAGTTGCAATACAATTGTATATTCAGCATCCTTAACTGGCAACGTCAAATTTCTAAGATGATCGGCAATTTTTGGATAAATATCGGCTGCTACCATTTTGTATTTTCTTAAAAGCGTGTCGGCAGAAGCAAGAAGTGTGAATTTTTCAGTATTTCTATTCATCGAGTCGATGTTAGATGAGGCTTCTTCAATTTGTGCCCTTAGCGAGTCTATATACAAGTCGAGACGCGATATACTATCGGTTATTTCACGAACTCTTTTTTTTGCTTTTTTTAAATCGGGAGACTGAATTTCGTTGAGTAGATATTGCATACATAAAGCATAACTGCTATCGGTTGCGATAACGCTATTTACATCATTGTGAGTGGTTTCAAAAACCTCGTTGGCTGCTTTTCGTGTTTCGTCGGAAGGACCACACGAAATAAAAAATCCCAGCAAAGCAAAAAGAAAAACGACAATGTATTTCATGTTGAAAAGTGTTCATTAAATCTGCACAAAAGTACAAATATTAGAACTTATTGTTGCAAAACCCTCTTCGATATACAGCAATTGGTTTATTCGGACAATGAAAAGTCGTATTCTTTTGCAAAAACTTTTTGTGCTTCCAAAAATGCGTCGTTATATTCGTTTTCCTTCTTATCAACAATTTCGGATAGCTCAGTCCATCGATTGAAATGGGTGTCGGTGAGTTCTTCAGTAGGAATACTATAAATATCGAGCATCTCTTTGTATTCTGTGGTAGCTGCCTTTTGGAAGTTGGTCAACAACTCAATAATCGCTTTTCGAAAGGTGTCTTTGCTATCGAATTTTTTCATTTTTGAGTATTTGTCAAGTGTGAATTGCAAATAATCGCAGTAAATTTCATACTCAAGCTTAATGGTGTCGCCACCCAAGTCGTTTATGATTGCTGTAACGAAAAAATCTTCGAGAATTAGCATCTTTTTTTGATCGGCTACAACCTTATCGTTATAATCGATTGCTTGTTCTTTTGTTTGGGCAAATACTGCTGAAAACAACAATATAAACACTGAAAAAGTTAGAATTCTATTCATGTTTGTTTCTTTTAAGGGTGATTTTTTCTTTTTGTTTAAAAAAAAGGCCGTCTAAAAAAAAGACAGCCTTTTAAAGCGAAAGTGACTTCTATTCAAGTGAGAAATCGTATTCTTTTGCGAACTCTTTTTGTTTGTCGAGGAAACTATCGTTGGCTTTGCCTTCTTTTTCTTCAACTATTTCGGCAAGATCTTCCCATCTTGCAAAGTCGTCTTCGGTGAGTTCTTTGGCATCCATTGTGTAAATGTCAACCATCTCTTTGTATTCGTTTTTGGCAATATCTTGAAATTCTTTCAAAAGATCAAGAATGGCTTTGCGGAATGTGTCGGCATCGTCGAATTCGTCCATTTCTTCATACTTCTTCAAGGTTTCATCAATGTAAGCAGTGTATTCTTTGTATGCTTTTTTGATGTCTGCGGCATCGTCTCCGTCAACTATGGTGTTAACAAAGTCATTTTCCATTTCAAGAAGCTTCTTTTGGTCGGCAACTATGCCGTCGTTGTGCTTAATGGCGTCGTCTGTAGTAGGTCCACATGCGATCATGGTTGCAGCAAAAACAATTCCGAGAAAGAGAAAGATTTTTTTCATGGTTTCAGTTTTGGTTTAACGATTAGATTGTTTTTTCAAAAGTATAAATTATTTTTGATTACAGATCCAATTTAACAAAAAAAACATTTCGTACTCTTTGTGTACCTTTGTGATATGAAAGTTGAAATTACTGCTCCAGTGGGGTCGTTTGAATCGTTGCATGCAGCTCTTGAGAGTGGTGCCGACTCTGTTTATTTTGGCGTTGGAAAACTCAATATGCGATCGGGCTCGGCAGTCAATTTTCAAGCCGACGATTTATCGCAGATTGTAAAATTTTGCCGCAACTATGGAGCGAAAGCTTGGCTGGCTCTTAACACTGTTATTTTCGACAACGAACTCGAAGAAGTTAATTCGCTATTGTCGGTTGCCGCACAAAGTGGCATTGATGCAGTAATTGCAACCGATATAGCTGTTCTCGAAAAGGCGCGCGAACTTGGTCTTAATGTTCATCTTTCAACACAATCGAATATTACCAATATCGAGGCAGTTCGCTTCTTTTCTCGATGGGCCGATGTGATGGTTCTTTCGCGCGAAATGAATTTGGAGCAGGTGAAAAATCTTTCAATTGCGATAGGCGAAAAGAATATTTGCGGACCAGCTGGTCAGCTCGTTCGTCTCGAAGCGTTTGCACACGGTGCGCTATGTATGGCTGTGAGCGGAAAGTGCTATCTGAGTCTCGATAATACCAACAGCAGTGCCAACCGAGGTGCGTGTACACAGATTTGCCGCAGACCCTATCGAGTAACCGACCTCGAAGGTGGAGTAGAACTTGTGGTTGACAACAAGTATATTATGTCGCCCAAAGATTTATGCACAGTTGGTTTTGTCGATAAACTCATCGATGCAGGCGTTTCTATTCTTAAAATTGAAGGACGTGGTCGTCCACCCGAATATGTAAGTGCTGTTGTGAAGGTGTATTCCGAAGCTGTGCAAGCAGTAGCTAACGCCACTTTTTCTGAAAAAATGGTCGAAAACTGGATGTCGCGATTAGAAAAGGTGTATAACCGTGGTTTTTGGGAAGGCTACTACATGGGCAAAAAAATAGGCGAATGGAGCACCAAACATGGTAGCTCGGCAACAGAACGTCGTGAGTTTATTGGTAAAATAACCAACTATTTTTCAAATTTAGGAGTAGCAGAAGCAAAAGCCGAAACCGACAAAGTGTTGCCTGGTACCAAAATAACTATTACTGGTTCTTCAACAGGCTTGTACGAAGGTATAATTGATGAAATTCATCTCGACAAGGGAGTGGAACCATTTGCGCCAAAAGGCCGATTGTTTGCTTTTAAGGTCGATCGAGTTGTTCGGCGTGGCGATAAGCTCTTTCGTATTGTGGAAGTGTAGATTAGCTTTGTAAAACAAATTTCACTGGAAGATTCATTTGAACTCGAATTGGACGGCCAAGACTGTTTTTTCCAGGGCTCCACTTGGGCATTTTTTCAACAACGCGCACTGCTTCGTTGTCGCAACCACCACCTATGCCTCTTAGAATAGTTGCATTCGACACTGTTCCATCTTGTTCAATCACAAAGGTTACAAAAACAATTCCTTGAATATGGCTTTCTCGTGCCACTTGTGGGTATTTGATGTTTTCAGCCAGAAAGGTGTAAAGAGCTTCGGTTCCACCAGGAAATTCGGGCATAATTGGAGCAATTAGTACTGGTGCTGGATCAATAATCACTGGCTCAGTGGTGTCTTTATTGATGTGTGTAACAACGACCTGATTTATACTGGGATTGGTATCGAATACCAAAGTGTCGGTTACAACTACATCATCATTTTTGATGTCGAGAATAGTTGTTGTTTGAATTACTTTGGTCTTGATAGGTTCTTCCTTTGTTATTGGTGCTATTTCGTCGTCGATGGGAACAAACGTCGTTTGGTACAAATTGCTATCGTTGTTGTCGTATTTTTTCCATTCGAATGCTGCAAGAACAACAAATAGCGAAACGAGAAGACCTGTTTGGAAAAAGAGCGTTTTGAATTTTTCCATGTTCTTTGAATTTTTTTTCTTGGTTTCCATGTTGGTTGGGTATTTAGATTAATAAGCTAATTTATAAATACTTACATTTAAGCACAAGAACAGATAAGCGAAAGTGATGTTTGAGGAAGTTATAGGCAATAAAAAAACCGGCAAAAGCCGGTTTTCAGAAAGTCGTTATCAATTTTTTATCCTTGAAGGATAAATTTGATAGGAAGATTGAAGTAAACCCGAACAGATTTTCCTCTCTGTTTGCCAGGCTTCCAAGAAGGCATGTTTTTCACAACTCTTACAGCTTCTTCGTCGCAACCACCACCAATACCGCGAAGTACTTTTACGGTAGAAACGCTTCCGCTTGGTTCCACAACAAACTGAACATATACTGTTCCTTGAATGTTGCTTTCTTTTGCCAATTGTGGGTATTTAACATTGCTCTGCAAAAATTTCATCAGCGATTCTTCGCCACCAGGAAATTCGGGTTGCTCTTCAACAATGGTAAAAATCTCGGCTTCAACAATTACTGGCTCGTCGTCGTCTTGAACGGGAGCAACAAAATTGCCCACTTCGCTGTCTTGATCGTCTTCGGCATTAATATCGAGGTCGTCTTGAACATCTACATCATCGTCAACGATGTCGAGTAAGGTGGTTTGTGGTTCTGGTTTTGGAGGTTCTGGCTCTTCAGCACGGGTAATTTCTACCATTTCTTCTGGAATGTCAACTACTTGAAGTTGATCCCAGTCGTTTTCGCCACCTTCAGTTTTTTTCCACTCAAAACTTGTGAGAACAAGAGCAAGGGCAAACACCAAGCCCAATTCAAGGAAAAGACCTTTGCGTGGTTCCAAATCGTATTTGGGATTTTTTTTAATTTCCATGGTTTTGAAGTTTAAAAATTTAATCAAAGATGCGGAAAAATGGTTTATTCACAAAGCGCATATCAGAAAAAGGCGTAATCCAGCAAGTTAAAGGTGGAAAACACATAAAAAACTGCTAAAAGACAAACTATTAATGCCCAGTTTGAGCTTTGTAATTTTCGGCATTCATCAGTTCGCTCAGCTGAGCTGGTTCGGTAATTTTAATTTTCACAATCCAGCCATCGCCGTATGGGTCTTTATTTACGAGGTCGGGAGTATCTTTCACCAATTCGTTGAACTCGAGAACTTCGCCCGCAACAGGCATAAACACATCGCTAACAGTTTTTACTGCTTCAATGGTGCCTAAAGCTTCTTCTTGCTCAAGAACTTCACCCACTGTTTCAACTTCAATAAAAACAACATCGCCCAATTCAGACTGAGCAAAGTCGGTAACGCCAATAAATGCAGTATCACCTTCAATGCGTAACCATTCGTGATCTTTGGTGTAGAGCAAATCTTCAGGAATTTTCATTTTTGTTCATTTTAGAAGTCCAAAATTACATTATTTTTTGATTCTACAAAGCATGTCGTAAAAATTATTGTGCCAACGAAAAGCGAAGACTTATACCTGCATTGGTGTTGCTGTTGAGAAATTGCGACGAAATATAGGGGTTGTTGATTACTTTGTCGAAGAAAGCCCTTATCGTAAACTTCTGGCTGAGCATGTATTCGGCAGAAATATTCACCGAAATAATTTTCTGCCCAGCGCTTATTTGATCTACATTTTCGACAATTTTTCTCAAAACGGTTTTGTTGTTTCTGATAGAGAAATCGGCTTTTAAGCTCAAATCGCTTTTGAATGGCTTGTTCGAAATTTCGAATTCAACATCTTTAATTCTGTATCCAAGACCAAGGGTTATTTCGCCTGAAATAACTTCGGTGAGCTGGTTGTTGGCAAAACTCATTGAGAGGTTTCTCGATTTCTTGTATTCAATTTTGCTAATCAAACTGTTTTTCCAAGTAAGATCAATATTAATAAGCGGGCTGAATTGCTCGGTGATGCTTACTTGTGCAATTTCGTAGCGCGGCAAGAAGTTGTTCATGGCATCTTTCACAAAAGTGAATCCGTCGGCATCGGCATCGGAGAAGAGAACATTCGATGTGTAGCCGCCAATGTTGTATGTAGAGCGGTAAGCATGCGAAACGGTAGCCGATTTGAAGCGTTTTTTGAACCAAGAAATTTCGGTTAAACCGTTGTATGTGAGTCGCCAGTTTGGTAGAGGAATTTTAGGAAATGTATTGCGTATGTATTTGGCTGGATTGGCTCCTGTGTATGCCGATAAGAACGATGGTATCAGAACTTCTTGCGAAGTGGGACCATAGCCTGTTGGATATTGCATTCCCGTAATAGTGTCGGTAAAATAGGTTCCATCCCAATTGCCGCTGCCTTGTGCTACTTGAGCTGCAATTGTTGGTCTAATGTTTTTGAATTCCTCAAAAGTCTGATTGGAATAGTCTTCATAATCTGTAATAAAGGCTGTTTTCCAAGTGATAATAGACATACTGAAGCTGCCATTATCGACCGCCGAGTAGCTGCGGAAGTTGTTGTTTGCTTCGTCGTATTTGAAGTATTCGCTGTGATTGGCTGTGTAGTTTCGCATGGCTGTAATCTCAATCTTCATGTTGTTTGAAGGTTCGAGTGATACACGTGCATTGAGATTTTCGTTTCGTCGAGTTGCGAACGCATTGTTTAGCAGCGAATCTTTGCTCAATAAATCGTTTTGAACGAGAAATGGACGAATATCTCGTTGGTCGCCAAACACAAATCCCCAGCCAGGAGCTTGCTTTTTTAGGGACATTCCAAGAATGTCAATTCCGCCTTTATAGCCTGGAATAAACGAGCCTTCGGCAATAGTGTAAGCCAGTGAAACGTTTTTTGTCATCATTACAAACTTCAGCAAATTGTCGGCTATTTTTTTAAATAGTGCTGTTGTGTCTTTGCTTTCTGCGTCAGTCGAGTCGGTTGGTAAAGTTCTGCGATTGTTGGCAGTTGGCTTGGTCGTTTTCTGATTCAATTTCTTGAGATATGGAATCTTGTTGTACAAATTCACCATGTTGCCGTTGGTGTTGATAGAAATAGAACGGTTGTTCTCAATGGTGTTTCCATACGGATGCTCTGTATAATTGCCAAGAGAGTCTTTATATAAAGGTGCAGCAATCCATTTGTAATCGCCTGAATATTGCACCGAAGAGCTTATCCAATTGAGCATTGGCAGTTTGTTGATTGGGAGCGCATAATTTACTTTCAGCGATTGATTGTAATTGGTGATGCGCCCCATGCTTTTAATGTTTTGCCAAATCGAATCCATTTTAGCCTGATATTCACTGTCGGCGTTGTCAATTTTTCCAGCAGGTTCATCTACTCTTGCATTTGCCATGGCGTTGAAATCGACTTTGATGCTTTTGGTCAAATCAAATTTCATCGAGTAGGTACGGTTCCAATTGAATGTTTTCAAATAGGAAGGTTCAATCAGAATCAGTGCATCGGTTTTGTTGCGCCACAGGTTTTCTTCGTAGCCACGATCGAGGTCGGTTCGGAACGAAAGCGACTTGGGAAGCAAATAGAAGTTGAAATCGCCAATAAGCTTGAATGCTTTTTTCTGGAGCAATTTTACCTTTTTGAAAGGCTGGTAATTTTTGGGAGTATTTGAAAAATTGTACCCCAAAGCACCACGGTAGTTTTTCTTGAGGTTGTATTCAATTTCTATATTGCGTTGGAAAACCTCGTTGTAGGCATAAGTGAAATCAAAATTGGAAATATCGTAAAGATGCGATTTTGTGCTTCCTGCCGATTTTTCTTTGCGAATATTTACGAAGTTGAGACTTTTGCGTCGGGTGTAGTCTTGAACAATATTAATGATTGAATCTTTTTCGGACTGTGTGGTGTAGGTTTCGAGGTCGTCGCGCAAATAAAGGTCGGGGTTGAGTGGGTTGTATTGCGGATTGCTGAACGATTCGCTGATGTCGAAGTGCATGGGGATTTTTAGACTGGTTTTTTCGGGAAGAAATTTACCCAATTCAAGATTTGTGGCAAAATCGTACGACATGATATTGTCTTTTTGTCGTTCCGAAACTTTCTTTTCGATGCTACCAAATCCAGCAGTAGAAACATTACCAACCAAGGCAATGTTTCCGAGGTCGGCAAGGTCGGCTGTAACTCGCGTTGTGGCAGCCCATCCACCATCTTCGTCGAAATCGGAGAGGCGCAATTCATTTACCCACACCTCGAAACATTTGGACATTCCGTCGTCGGAAAGGTTTAGCGGACTTCGTTTTGGATTACGCACACCAATCATGATGGTACGCACATCGCTCAGGTTTGGAATACCCATGATGGTCATTTTGTTTTCGCCATCGTACTGATAGTATGGTGTCATCAAATTTACCGTAGAGTTTTCGAGACGCATTGCAATATTGCGTGCTTTTTTGAGGTCGGTTAGTTTCGAGAGTTCTAAATCGAGCGAATCGGCCCAAATCAACTGACGTAAGTTGGGGTCTTGCGCACTTACATTCAAAGGGGTTGGGTGCAAAGGAATTTCGTATTCGTAGAAATTGTTGGTGAAGTCGGTTCCAAGACGAACAAAGAGCGACACTTCGCCATCGGTGAGCGAATACAAATCGGGTTGTGTAAGTTCGGAGTGAACAAACATTTTAAGACGCTTGTACAAACGAATATCGAAATCACATGTTTTATAAACAGCGCGAGCATCGCCATCGATAAGGTCACAGGCTTTCAAAACCAACGATTGCTCGTTCATTTCGTACATGGTTGTGGAACCATAGCCAACTTCTCGCTCAATGCCAGGAGGTAGAACGTAGGGAATAGGAGTTCGACTTCCGTTTTCTTCTACATTTACTGCCGAAATATCGAACGATGTTCCATTCTGGTCGTCGGCTGGGATGTATTCTCCTGGGTAAAGCAATGCGTTGTCGTATTTTCTCCATTGGCTGCGCGCAAGTTCCAATGTGGCGAAGCGCAAAACCACAGGTTCCGAAAAATCTTTGAGCAAAACCCTAATAAAGCGAATCGATTTGAAATCTTGAATTCCACCAACCACAAAATCGGGATCTTTGATGGGGATTTTGAACTGATACCATTTTACCGAACCGGTAGTGCCGTCGGCCAAGCGAGGCGAAGCAGTAAATACATCGGTAATGTAGTTTTCGCCAACCACCATGTTTGCAGGATCGAGGTCTATTTCGTATTGAAAATAGCGTTCCGATTCGTTGAGTGTATTGTCGCGGTTGATATCTTCTACGTTTGGCAAAGTGGTTGAAGATGTTGGATATGCTTCGGTTGATTGCTCGCTTGTTGGGCTGTTGCCATCAACACCATTGTATTTTTTGTAACGCTCCAATATGTCGAGTTCGTCTTGGTCGTAGTCGGTTCCACGAAAATAATGGAAGTTGTCGATTGAAGGATCTTCAACTGCTTTTGCATAAGCACCAGAACCAGTGCCAAAAACAGTTCCTACCGCATTTACATACGAATTGTAAAAGTAGGTGCTTTCGTCGGCATCGGAAAGCCCGTCAAGTCCAACGTCTTGGTATTCTCTCGAAGTTGGGTCGTTGTCGAACGAGTTTACCAAAGATTGAAGCAAAGGAACGCGACCCCATTGAGTTGTATCTACGTTTTCGATTGTTGCCGATGTTGGTAAACCATTTTCGTAACTTTTGCGATGGTCGCGTAAAACATCTTCTGATATATCTCCAATGTCGAAAATGAGCTTACCACCAGAATGCGAAGGGTTGTAAATAAAAGGATCCATTACCCAAAACTCGATGTATTCCACATTGGTTTCTTCGAAATCGGGGGTTTCTACTTTTCGCATTATACCCGCCCAACGCGAAGCTGGGTCGTTGAGGTTTCCATCTGTATCGATACCTGCTGAAATGGCGGTTGGATCGACGTCGTAGTTGTATGGACCTTTTTCGGCAGGATAGTAAGCAAGGTCGAGAACAGCAATATTAGTTACAATATTGCTAGCATTTTGTTTGTAGGGAAAAACTTCTGTTTCGAGAACTTCTCGCATATAATTATTCAATCGCATTGCCATATCGTTCCTAATATGTTCGGGAGTCAAGTTGTTGTTTCTAAAAAACAATGGGTCGATAACGTACCATGCAAGTTTTGCGCGGTTGAATCCGCTTGCAAGGCTGGTATCGTTCGATGCTTCTGGAAACAGAGCACTTTGCCCTTGCGGAATTGACGAAATAAACCAAGTTCCCACATTTTTGATGTCGATTGACGATTTACTTCCCTCGAAGTCGTCGATATAGGCAGTTCCTGTTTTCCCAATTGCTCGGGCGTGGCCAGGAATTAGATTTGCTACTTCGGCATCGATATTAACTTTCGAAATGGCTTTAGTTTCTATAAATGGCAATGCATCAACCGCTTTGGTAAGCAATCGCGATTCGGTTTGATACGAAACATTAAGCCCCCACATAGTATTAGAAATTGGCTCCTCTCCAATGTTTACTTTGTAGGTAAACGGGCGCTCGGTTAGGTTGAGAATTGTAGCTCCCACCAATAAATTGCGATTGACTTCGTAATCGATATGAGTTCCTAAAAATGTTTTCGTTTGAATACTAAACAACGAATTGCTTTCGAGACTGATATTGATTGGAGCTCCAGAATTTAAAATTCCTTCGTTGATTATTTTGAGACGACCAAGTGTATAATCGACTGTATAATCGACGTTTTCGGTGAGCAAAATTCCTCCAGCGGTTACTTTTACACTTCCTTGTGGAATGTTCATGGCATTGAGCGAAATTTCGTTTCCAACCGACGATTTAAAACGACCGGCAATGGTGAAACGATTTTTGTTTGGATATTGCCTTGCCCCAGTTTTGGTCATTGTATAAAGCGAATCGTAGCAATATTTATCGGCAAGTGTCTGATCGCCAATTTCGTTTCGCAAGTCATTTCCAAAAGGTTCGAGAAATGGAAAGAAAATGCGTCCATTTTTGGAGTTAATGGTTCCACCATTGGTAGCAGCATTGTCGATAAAGTCGAACACTCCATCGGGTTCGGGATCGCCGTTTGCATTCAGATTGTCCATATTGAGCACTCTGATAAGCGGAATTCCTTGTAGGTTGCCTTCGAGCAAATAGCCAGCTGGAACACCAAGTGCATCGCTTTTGTACAAAACATCGAGCCGAAAGTCTTCGGGATTGACTTGATAACCACCTATGGCGTACACGTTTTTCATCATCAAGCCCCAAAGTGGAATTTTGGTATTTTGCGCTGTGCTTTTGATGAGTTTTACCATCAAACAGTTAGGCGCAGAAATGCCACCAGTCGAAAATTCACCTACCTGAAACACGCTGTCGTTGCCAAGCACCGTATATTGAAATGCTACGGCAAGTACCTGATCGTCGTTGAGGGTACTATTGAGCGAAATGAAACCGAGTTTTGAGTTGTAGGTGTATTCGGTTGGAGTAAGAAGGCGTGCATTCTCGATTTTTTCGTAATCGACACCTCCTGCAAACCCAAGTCCGTTGAGGTAAGCGTTTACAGAGTTGATATTTCTAATGCTTCCAACATCAACAATATCGAGAAGATCGTTCGATTCGTTATCGGGAAATTGTGCAAGTGATGTTGGATAACCAGTAACATTGGTATTGTAAGGATTCTGCTCGCCCAAATCCATCATGGCCACAATATTTCTGTTTTCTTGAGTTGCTGGGCCAATGTTGGTAACCCACACTTCCATTTTGGTAATGTTGATGGGCGAACCAATCACAGGCATGTTTTCGAGCCAACTGTTGTAGTTGTTTTTGAAATATTGCGAAACCAAATAGTGCTTTTTCTCCTCGTATGCATCGGCATAAAGCTCATAATCGCTGGTTTGAGCACCGCCAGTAACAGTAATATTAGAGGTTTGTCCTTTTTGTTGCGAAACAACGCTTGTGACAGTAACTTTCCCAAACTGGAGTTTTGTTTTGATGCCAAAGAGACTTTGACTTCCGTTTATTAGAGTACTGTTGAGAGGCAACGTAACATCGCCGGCCTCAATGCTTTTAATAATTTCATCTTCTTTGCCTTCGTATTGGAGTTTCATTTTGTTTTCGAACTCGAACGAAGACTCTGTATTGTATTTGACGCCAAAATCGACTTTATCGCCAATTTTAGCTTGAACATTCATCTGAATTTTTTCTTGAAAATCGAAATTGGCTGTGCGGCGTTGTTTCACGTTGAGAGCTGGGTCGTCGCGCCTATTAGCATTAATTCCAAAAATAAGCTCGGCTGTTCCTGATGGTCGGATGTCGATGGTGTTCGACCCAAAAATTCCTTCGTTGCCAAGCCTTGGTATATTGATGTGAAGCCCATTGGTGTTGCTTCTGCTTCCCGAGGCATCGGCGCGTTCTTTCCAATAATCGCGAACAGCCTTATCGAAGTCGTATTGAAAATATTCGTCGCGATTCATGCTAAAAGATGGTCTGTAGTCGAACAATCCAACTTTACGCTGAAAAATGTACTCGCCAGTTTCGGGGTCGTAGATTACTGTGTCCGAAATATTTTTGGGGTCGTTCAGAAACAATGCATTGCTGTTGCCTTGGGGCGAATACGATGGGTCATCGCCGAAAGGATAGGGGAGAGAGTCGCCTGGCGGAGGAGTATCGACGGGAACAGTAACAAAAGAGTTGACAGGCATGTTGCGCATTCGCTTGTGGTGCGATACAGGTGTTATCACCTGAGCCGCAATAATGGCAAGTGTTGTTACTACCGGGAAATAAAAATATCCTTTCACCAATCTGTTCTTCTAGTTCTACAAAAATTTTAATGCCCGACGAATCATATCTTCAACAGTTTCGATGTCGCCCGCTTGCTGAATAACCTTTTCAATAGCTTTTTCGGCCGTTTGACGGGCAAAGCCAAGTTGAGTTAATGCCAATAACGTTTCTTGTCTAATTGTATTGTGCACTGGTGAAATATTTCCCGACACAACTGAGCCTTTGTCTATTTTGTCGCGCAAATCGACAATAACTCTTTCCGCAGTTTTTAGCCCAATTCCTTTAACTTGTTGTAGGCGCCCAGTATTTCCGCTTGAAATGGCTTCGACCACTTCGCCAGGAGTCATAGCCGACAATAGCATTCGTGCAGTATTTGCACCTACGCCCGAAACGCTAAGAAGCAAACGAAAAATAAATCGCTCGTCTTCGGTAGCAAATCCAAAAAGAAAATGACCGTCTTCGCGCACAATATAATGAGTGAGAAGTTTTACTTGTTCTTGCTTTTGAATTTTCTCGTATGTGTTGAGCGAAATGCTTACAAAATAACCTACGCCGCTGCATTCCACAACGGCGTAGGTAGGATTAATCTCGGTTATTTTTCCGTTGAGATAATGAATCATACACTAAACTTGCTTAATGGCAAATTGCAGGGCTTCTTCAATCATTTCGGCGGGAGGAGCGCCAATGAAACCATTGTCGTACATCGATTTCACCAAATCGCGCGAATAGTTGATGTCTTTTTTTGCCCATTCGTAGGCTTCGTCGCGGGTGATAATGTGGCGTGCAACTCCATCTTTAATGGCTTGCATTGCCACATCGGCAGCTTCGTACGGAAACACATTGGCTTCGTCCATGGTAGGCACAATGTTTTCGGGATTGATTCCTCGTTTTTCGGCATAATCGGCAAGCGAATGTGCAGCCGCAATGGCCATATTGTCTGTAATTTTTTTAGCGCGAACCATCAAAGCACCTTTTAAAATTCCGGGGAAACCAATGGAGTTGTTTACTTGGTTGGGAAAATCGCCACGACCGGTTGCAACAATAAACGCTCCAGCTTCTTTGGCTGCATAAGGATAAATTTCGGGAACTGGATTGGCACAGGTGAATACAATCGATTTTTCGGCCATTACACGAATCCATTCGGGCTTGATGGTGTCGGGGCCCGGAGTGGAAAGTGAAATGAGAACATCGGCACCCTTCATGGCTTCTTCCATGGTGTTGAGGCAGCCAGGGTTGGTCGATTCGCATAATTCCCACTTTCGGTAGAAGCGTTTATCGGCTTCAATATCGCTGCGGTTCTTGTTGAGCGATCCTTTGCTGTCGAAAATAATTACGTTTGCTGGGTTAACGCCATCTGTAATGAGAAGGCGAGCAATAGTAGTGTTGGAAGCGCCTGCGCCAAAAAGCACAAATTTGGCTTCGTTCATTTTTTTGCCAGCAAGTTTCAAAGCATTTATAACGCCAGCCAAAGTTACACTGGCTGTACCCTGTGCATCGTCGTGCCAAACAGGAATGTCGCATTCTTCGCGCAAAACGTCGAGAACTTTAAAGCAATTGGGTTGGCTTATGTCTTCGAGGTTGATGGCTCCAAAGCTGTGCTGAACCATTTTCACGAATTCAATAATTTTGTCGGGGTCGTTTTTTCCGTCTTTTCCACGGCTATCAATACAAAGTGCAACTCCGTCAACGCCGCCTAAATATTTCATGAGGAAAGCTTTACCTTCCATTACTCCCAAACCACCCGAAGGGGTTACGTCGCCATCGCCAAGCACTCGGGTGCTATCGCTAATAACAGCTACTAAATTGCCGCGATTCGACAATTCGAACGAAGCATCGTTGTTGTCGCGGATGTCGGTCGATACTTTCGAAACACCTGGTGTGTACCAAACGTTGAACCAGTTGAAGCCAGGTACTGGTGCTTTGGGCACGGTTTGTATTTTACCTCCATAGTGACGGTGAGCTGTTTCGGCCAATTTCTTTAAGAAAATTGTTTTTGCTTTGGCCATTTGCTCAGGGGTAAATTCTTTTGGGAACAAAGAGTCGAGATTTTCCAATTTGAGCATTGATGAATCCATAATTTTTTTGTTTTAGTGAGCAAAAATAATCAAAACTAAAGAAATAGCGACGAAAAATAAAATTCGACTTCCGTAATTGTTTGATTTTCATCCAGAATGACTGGCAATACTTAAACTGGATTGGCGGTATGTTTTTGTTGCCGACCTGCCTGTCGGCAGCCAAGTTTCAAAGCACTGTCCTGTTAAGTTACATGAATGTTTATTAGATGCAGAAACACTGAACCACCCACTGTCTCTGCAATAAAACACTAAGACAACGCTCGGTATGGGAAAGTCATGTTTTCTATGTGTTTTACGACAGGATTTGGTGGTTTTTGGGCGAGTTTTGTGGCTGAAATAGCTCGTTCAACGATAGTTGGAGAAGTTTTTTTGCCTCATAAGTGTAAAATTTAAAAGGTTAAAATCACTCATACGCAAAAACTTCAGTATCTTTGCAAGAAGCCATCCGCTAAAAGCGGATTTAGTTCAACAAAGTGTAAATGCCATAAGGGTTTTAGTGGTATGCGAAGGTCAGAAGTCCGCTTTAACTTTTTGTGTAAACTGATAGGAAATTACCCGCAATCCTTACTGCATATAGCCTCAGCCGTTGCGTCTTATGAAAAAGAGGACAATTGTAGAGGCGTTGCATTGCAACGATTGGTAGATGGAGTAATGCCGCCGAGAATTGCTTTGAGCCCTAATAATTCTGTCGGTATTTACCAATTTATGAATCATCTGACTTTTCTTCGGTGTATCAAATGTTTCAAATTGGCAAAGAATTAAAAGGCAAGGAGTATTTGCAGAGATGCAATTCATTGCGTCTTATATAAGGAGAAGACGTTGTAGAGATTCGATAAATCGTGTATTGAAAGAAAATGTCATTAATTTACCTTAAACAGAAGCTCCTTTTTTGCCAAACAGGCGATTGTAGATAAGCAAACCAATCATCGAAACAACTCCAATGGCACTAAACGAAAGCCATAAAGCGGAAGGATTGTTGTTGTTTTCGATAAAATGCACATACAATGTTGCGCCTAAAATTCCGCCAACACCGCTTCCAATAACGCCATACAGGAACGAGTAGCCCAAATAAAGCGCCTTTTTGTCTGGAGGGGCAATAAGTCCGATATATGAAATGAATTTTGGGTGAGCAACCATTTCGCCAACCGTAAAAATCATAATTCCAGCAACGAAAACCCATGCCGAAGCAGAAATAGCAAGAATTGCCATTCCAAGAGTTCCAAAGCCAATTCCGATGATCATGGTGGGTAATGCTTTTGCTTTCCGAACCAATGCCGAAACCACCAACTGCAATGCGATGATAACACCTGCATTTACAACCGTAACATGTTCAGCTTCGAATTTCCAGCTTGGATTTTCAATAAAATTTAATAAAAAACCATTCACCGCAACATTTACAGGCTCCATATTCATGTGTTCGGTTACATACCACAACACCGTATCGTACATTTGGAAATAGAGTACCCAAAACAGCGAATAAATGACTATTAGAGAAATGAAGCGAATGTTTTTTAGTACAAGAACCATTTCGGACAAAGTTTGAACAATGGTTTTGGTGCTTTTGGGCCGTGGTGGTTCTTTGAAGGCAAGCAAATTGAAAATAAACAGCCAACCTGTTCCAACTGCGGCCATGATGAAAATATAGTTCCAACCAATTCCTTTCAACCACGGTATGAGAAACAGTGGGAATATAAATGCGCCTAAATTAATTGACCAATAGTAAATTCCGAAGCCGAGTGAAGATGTTTTTTCGTCGGTTACGCGGGCAATAGTTCCCGAAATGAGTGGTTTGAACAATCCAGCACCCGTAGCCATTAGTAGCAAACAGAGAAACACAGATGTGTACGAAGTAACCATACCAGTGAAAGCATAGCCCGAGCTCATGAGAACAAATGCCAAGGAGAGAACTTTTTTGTATCCGTAACGATCGGCAATAGCACCAGCTAGAATAGGCAAAAAATAGAGCAGGGGAGTGATGGTGCTTTTTATTGCGCCAATACCCTCTTTGCTAAAACCAAGTCCACCTTCGGAGGTACTCATGGCCAAATAAACGGAGAGTACCGACATAACGCCATAGTACGATCCCCGCTCGAAAAATTCCATTACAATAACTGTGTAGAAATTGCGTGGAAAAGAGCGCAGTGTTTTGGTAAAACCCATAGAAGTTTACTAAAAGTGATTTGTTGCGAAACGAAGAACGGAAAAACCTACTTCGACGAAATGATAGCCACAATATTTAGAACCGTTTCAACAGCTTTCACCATGCTTTCGGCAGCAATAAATTCATGTTTTCCATGAAAATTGTGTCCCCCAGCAAACAGGTTGGGGCAGGGAAGACCCATGTAGCTCAATCGACTTCCGTCGGTGCCACCACGAATAGGTTTTACATCGGGTTTGATGCCCACGTTTACCATAGCTTGTTTTGCCGTTTCAACAATGTGAAAAACGGGTTCAATTTGTTCGCGCATGTTGTAGTACTGATCTTTTAGCTCTACAGAAAACACTTCGCGACTGTATTTCTGATTCAAAAATGCTGCAACCTGCACTATTTGTTCTTTGCGATGTTCGAAAATGGAACGACTGTGGTCGCGTATAATGTAATTGAGTTCGGCATCTTCGACGGTTGCATTGATAGCAAGCAGGTGAAAAAAGCCTTCGTAATGGTCGGTAAATTCAGGACGCTCGTTGATGGGCAACATTCCCATAAATTCGGCTGCAAGCTGGCCAGCATTCAACATTTTGCCTTTGGCATAGCCTGGATGTATGTTGTTGCCTTTTATTTTCACTTTGGCCGATGCTGCATTGAAGTTTTCGTATTCCAATTCGCCTGGTCCGCTTCCATCGAGGGTGTAAGCGAAATTGGCACCAAATTTTTTAACATCAAAAAAATCGACACCTTTTCCAATTTCTTCGTCGGGAGTAAAGCCAATGCGTATTTTTCCATGCTTAATCACCGGATTTTTAATCAAATATTCGGCAGCAGTCATTATTTCGGCAATTCCAGCTTTGTCGTCGGCACCCAGCAAGGTGGTTCCATCGGTACAAATGATGGTTTGCCCTACATAGCGAAGTAAGTCGGGAAAATCGGTTGGACTAAGCAAAATATTTTTTTCGGCATTCAGAACAATGTCTTTTCCGTTGTAGTTTTCTATTTGCTGAGGTTTAATGCCATGGCCCGGAAGCTCGGTAGCTGTATCTATATGAGCAATAAAGCCAACAACAGGTACTTCTCTATCTAAATTGGAAGAAATTGTAGCCATCACATAGCCATATTGATCGATATCGACTTCGTCGAGTCCAATTTGTTTCAATTCATCAACAAGCATATTTGCCAAAACCAATTGTTTGCTGGTGCTTGGGAAAGACTCACTTTCGGGGTCGCTTTGTGTATCAACGGCCACATAACGCAAAAAACGGTCAATTAGAATCTGTTTCATGATCGCAGTATTTTAATCTTGCACGAAAGTACAAGTTTCGATTGAAATAGCGGTCAAATTCTTTTCAAATTGAATAATAATTGACTGAACTGAATATAATTGCCCTTTTGTTTGGGGTAAAATTTCGTGAAAATATGCCTGAGTTGTACGACTCTAATTCAAACAAAATTATTACTTTTGGGGAAACAAATCAAGTTTTCTTTAAAAATTGAACAATATGGAGCTTTTTGATAAAAACGTGTACATTGGTCGCCGCAAACGATTGATGAAAAACGAGATGTCGGGAATTGCAATTTTTATGGGCAATACCGAAACACCAATGAATTATCCCGCCAACGGATATCATTTTCGCCAAGACAGTAGTTTTTTGTACTTCTTTGGTCTCGATATTCCCGGATTGGCTGCAATTATCGACTTCGACGAAGGTGAACAAATAGTTTTTGGTAACGATGTAGATATCGAAGACATTATTTGGATGGGACCTCAACCTTCGATGAAAGAATTAGCTGCAAAAGCTGGAATAAGCGAAACACTTCCTTTTGCAAAATTGGCAGCATATATCGAAAAAGCCAAAGAGCAGAAAAAAACAATTCACTATTTGCCTCCATATCGTTCTGCCAATAAAATGATGCTTCAAGAGTGGCTTCACATTCCTTTTGGAGATTTGAAAACCAGCGCGAGTATTGCTCTTACAAAAGCTGTTATTGCTTTACGTGCGGTAAAAGATGAATTCGAAATTGTCGAACTCGAAAAAGCAGCTAAAATTGGCTACGATATGCACATGGCGGCTTTTAGAATGGCTCGCCACGGTGTTGTAGAGCAGGAAATTTGTGGAATTATGGAAGGAATAGCCATGTCGGGCGGAAAAGGCCCGTCGTTTCCAATTATTTTGTCGGTTCGTGGCGAAACACTTCACAACCACTACCATGGCAATACCATGAAAGATGGCGATTTGCTGCTTAGCGATGCCGGAGCACAAAGCAATATGTATTATGCTTCCGATTATACTCGAACCATGCCTGTAAGCGGAAAGTTTTCGCCCATTCAAAAAGCTGTTTATCAAATTGTGGTTGACGCAAATAACCGTGCGCTTGAACTTGTTAAACCTGGCGTTACTTACCAGAGTATTCATCTCGAATCGGCAAAAGTAATTGCTGCTGGTTTGACTGGTCTTGGCCTTATGAAAGGTAATGTTGACGAAGCTGTTGCTGCCGGTGCTCACGCAATGTTCTTTCCACACGGTTTAGGACACATGATGGGCCTCGATGTGCACGATATGGAAGACTTGGGCGAAAATCTGGTTGGCTACGACGACGAAGTTCAGCGCATCGATCAGTTTGGCACAGCATATCTTCGGATGGGTCGCCGCTTGCAACCAGGTTTTGTAATGACCGACGAACCCGGAATCTATTTCATCCCAGCTTTGATTGACCAGTGGAAAGCCGAGAAGAAATTTGAATCATTTATCAACTATGCCGAAGTGGAAAAATATCGCGGTTTTGGCGGTATTCGCCTCGAAGACGATATTTTGGTTACCGAAACAGGTGGTCGTTTTATTGGAAAACGCCTCCCCATTACCGTTGCCGAAGTGGAAGAAGCAATGAAGAAATAACTTAAAAACCAAAAATATGTTTAGTGGAATAGTTGAAGAAATGGGCGAAATTGTAGAAATAACCCGTGAAGGAAGCAATATTCATTTCACGGTGAAATCGCCTTTGGCAAAAAAACTTAAAGTCGATCAAAGCATGAGCCACGACGGAGTTTGCCTTACGGTTGTGAAAGTGAAAAAGAAAAAATATGTGGTAACCGCCATCGACGAAACATTGAATAAAACCTGTTTGCGCAACTGGAAAGAAGGCTATCAAGTGAATTTGGAACGCAGTATGAAAGCCGATGGTCGCTTCGACGGACATATTGTACAAGGACATGTCGATCAGACTGCCACCTGCCTCAAGGTGGAGGAGTTCGATGGTAGTTGGAAATACTGGTTCGAATACGATGTGAGCTTGAACAATTTCACCGTAACCAAAGGTTCAATTTGTGTAAATGGTGTTAGCCTCACTGTGGTTGACAACGAGCCAGGTCAGTTTTCGGTAGCCATTATTCCTTATACTCAAGAACACACCAATTTTCACAATTTTGAAGCTGGAACCATTGTAAACATCGAATTCGACGTGCTTGGCAAATATATGCACAAGCTACTCGAGATGTTTTATAAGCCAGATGCTAAATAGGCTTTTTCTGTGTAGTTGAACAGTTTTATGACTTGAATTGCAGAAAGTGATTCGGAGAGAATTAATGTTTTAAGCAAACGCACTCTTATGAACAGCTTGATTAAACCTGAATATGAAACACTTATTTTTCAAATCAGAGGATTCAAAGTAATGATTGATGCCGATTTGGCCGATTTGTATGGTGTTTTAACCAAAGTCTTGAAGCAGCAGGTTAAACGCAATATTGAGCGTTTTCCAGAAGATTTTATGTTTGAACTATCTAAGGAAGAGAAAGATGAACTGGTCACAAATTGTGACCGGTTAAAAATGTTGAAGCATTCTTCTGTAAATCCGCTTGTTTTTACAGAACAAGGAGTTGCAATGCTTTCATCTGTTTTGCGATCGGAAAAAGCAATTAGGGTCAATATTGAAATTATGCGTGCATTTTCACGATACAGATCCTTTTTAAGGGAAAGCGAGGATTTGAAAAAAGAAATTCAACAACTCGATGCTAAACTCAATCAAGCGTTTAGGTTTTTGCTAGATAAGCTCGATGCATTACACCAAAAAACAAATGAACCAAGGAAAGCAATTGGATATAAAACAGATAAATAATTAATAGTTTTCAAATGCTTCATCCTCGCAAAACACCTAAGCTTCTTTACGCGCTCGACGACGGAAGTTTTT
>DYON01000097.1 GCA_020720525.1 Acetofilamentum sp. | reverse complement strand
CCTCATCGCTCCCACGCATCATCGCCTCATCGCCTCATCGCATCATCGCCTCATCACATAATCGCCTCATCGCCTCATCGATATTCCATCAACCGATTATCCAAAGCATACTTTGATAATTCAATATTGCTGAAAAAATATATCATTGAAAAAATCTTTCGTATTTTTGTATTGATTCAATCAAAATGATCCGATCGCTTTTTATTCAAAACTACGCTCTCATTAGGCAGCTCAACATGGAGTTTGCTTCGGGGTTTACTGTTATTACTGGCGAAACAGGCGCAGGGAAATCTATTTTACTTGGAGCCATTGGTTTACTTATTGGCAACAGAGCCGATCATGGAGTATTGCTCAATCAGGAACAAAAATGCGTTATCGAGGGTCATTTCAATCTCGACAAAACTACTTTTGAGCCTTTTTTCATTGAAAATGAAATCGATTTCGACAACCCAATCATTATTCGACGCGAAATAAGTCCAGGTGGAAAATCGAGAGCTTTTCTCAACGATACCCCTGTTCAGTTGCCGATTTTGAAAGATTTGGGGGAAAGAATTCTCAATATTCACTCGCAGCATCAAACCCTGCTTATTTCGGGCAATCGATTTCAAATGCAAACGCTCGATGCTTGGTGCGGAAACTCCGATTTGCTGAACAACTATTCATCAGTTTTCAAAAGCTATCACGATATCTTAAAACGTATTGCTGTGTTCGAAGATAATATTGCCCGCATGGCTGCCGAAGCCGATTACTACGGGTTTTTGAACAGCGAATTCGAACAGGTTAAAATTTCTGACGAAGAATATTCAGAACTTGAAAATGAGCAAAGCCTTTTGCAAAATGCTGGGCAGATTGGCGAGAGCATTTTCGGAGCTTTGCAAATTCTTTCCGAAAGCGACGACAACATTCAGCTCAATCTGCGACGTGTCGAAAATATGTTGCAGGTTGCATCGGCATATTTGCCTGCCCTTGGCGAGCTTGCCAATCGCATCAGACAAACACTTATCGAAACAAGCGATATTACCGATTCGCTAAACCGTTTGAGTTCTTCTGCCGAAACAAACCCAGCTCGTCTCGAGCAGGTGAATGTTCGTCTCGACGAATATCAAAGGCTGATGCACAAACACAAAGTAACCAATGTGCAGCAACTAATTTTAGTAGCCAACGAAATCAATAAAAAGTTGGAAACAGGCCTCGATTTGTCGCTTCAGCTTTCTACCGAACAAAAATTGCTTGCGCAAGTCGAAAGCGAATTGAACAATTTGTCCAACCAAATCGAATCGAATCGTACGAATGCTATTCCAGCATTTAAAGAAAATATTTTGCTACTTTTAGCCCAGTTGGGCATGCCCGATGCCGCATTTGAGGTCGATTTGGCAAAATCGGAACAATTTCGCCCCGACGGAATCAACACCATTCAGTTTCTATTCAACGCCAACAAAGGCGAAAAACCTCAAGATTTAGGGGCAGTGGTTTCGGGTGGAGAAATGTCGCGCGTGATGCTGGCCATCAAATCGATGACAGCTCGACGCAATTTACTTCCAACTATCATTTTCGACGAAATCGACAGTGGCGTTTCGGGCGAAATTGCTGCAAAAATGGGAAATATTCTCAAAAAACTCTCCGAAAATCATCAAGTGATTGCTATAACTCATCTTCCGCAAATTGCTGCTCGCGGCGAAGAGCATATTCAGGTTCTCAAAACCGATGCTGGCGATAAAATGCAAACAGAGCTCGTGAAGCTCGACTCAGACCAGCGTGTTGAAGCAATTGCACGAATGATTTCAGATGAAAAAGTAACTTCTTCCGCACTCGAAATGGCCAAGGAGCTTTTGTATAACTAAAACCGACTATATGTCTTTCAATTTACTAAAAAATAAGCGCGGAATCATTTTTGGCGCACTCGACGAAAACAGTATCGCTTGGCAAGTAGCTATCAAAGCACACGAAGAAAAAGGAAGCTTCATTCTTAGCAATACCGATATGGCTTTGCGCAAAGGCGAAATATTTCATCTTGCGGAGCTTACAAACGCAAAAGTGATTGCTGCCGATGTTACTTCGGTCGATGATATCGAATCGTTGCTAATCGAAAGTATGAACGAATTGGGCGGAAAGCTCGATTTTATTCTCCATTCGGTAGGAATGTCGCCCAATGTGCGCAAAAACATTCATTATACCGAATTGAACTACGATTATTTTCATAGAACCCTCGATATTTCTGCCATGTCGCTTCATAAAGTGCTGGCGGTTGCCAAAAAAATTGATGCCCTCAACGAATATGCTTCGGTGGTAACCTTAAGCTACATTGGAGCCCAACGCCAATTTTCTAGCTATAGCGACATGTCGCAGGCAAAGGCAATGCTCGAAAGCATCGTGCGAAGTTTTGGCTATCACTACGGAAGGCATAAAAAAGTGCGCGTAAATAGCATCAGCCAGTCGCCAACCCAAACCACAGCTGGAAAAGGTGTAGGCGGATTCGACTCCTTTTATGCCTATAGCCGCTGCATGTCGCCTCTCGGAAATGCTACAGCTGAAGAGTGCGCCGAGTTTTGTATGCTCATGTTTAGCGACTATTCGCGCAAAGTAACTATGCAAAATATTTTCCACGATGGTGGCTTCAGCAATATGGGAATATCGGACGAATTGATTGGAAATTGTTTCACTTGCAGCGACGACTGCGACGAAAAATAAATAAAATGGCAAAGAAAAAGTATTATCTCGACACCGAAAAGCGCGAACTACTCGAACTGAAATGGACTCCGGGTTGGAAACAAACCTACGTTCTTTTCAACAACGAACAACTTGCAGTTGTCTCGAAAGATGACGCATTGGCTGGTGCTCATATTGAAATTCCTGGAGGAAGAACACTGGAGCTTAAACTCGACAAAGGGCTTTTCACAAATTTGGTAACAAAGATAAATGGAGAGCATATTCCAGGAAGTATGGGCGACCCGTCTTATCAACTCAGACAGATATTTTATTTGCTGTTGTTTTTAGGATTGGTGAATATTGCTGTTGGGCTCGTTTTTTACATTGGCGAATTCGAAGTTGAACAACTACCTGGAATTGGGCTAATCAATACTGTTTTGGGTGCAATTCAAATTGCGTTGGGTTATGCAATTTCCAAAGGAAGCAAAATTGCATTGATTGTTGCTACCGCTTTAATGGTTGCCGACTTAGCCATGACTACTATTTACGCTGCGGGTTCTATGATGCCTGTTATCATGAAAGCCTTTTTTGTGATTTTCATAGTTCGAGGTTTTCGTTTCATCAAAGAATACAACACCGAAAAAAAATAGAGACAAAGCTGTATAGCCTTGTCCCTATTCGTATTGTTTGTTGGTTTAATAAACCACAATGCTTTGCTCTTTCGGGAACTTTACTGAGTATTTGATTATCAGCTTTTTGGTTTCGTATGGCTTGATTTTGAGATTCCAAGTTACTTTTCCTGTGTTCTCGTCAACAATACCACCACTGGCTTCGAGCTGTTCGATTTCGATTTCCTTGTTGGTTGTGATTGGAAATTGGTCTTCAACAACGATATCAATTTCTTTGCTTTTGTTGTTTCGAATGGTAATTTCCCAGCCTTTAGTCACCTTGCGCGATGTACCAATAAATTTGTCGCTGGTGAAATCTTTAATCATATCGCGTTTTATAGAAATCGATTTGTCGCGTCCAAGCGAAACCTCGAGTGTGTCGGATGCTTTCATTGGGTCGATATACGATTTGCCTACATAGGTGTCTTGAAAAAACACATTCGATTCGCCAGGCAGTAGATTGAATTTCTCCCAACCTGTGATGCGAGCTAACAAAAATGCATCTGCATCGAGTTTTGGAGCAGCAAAATACTGATAAAGAGCTGGCAATTCATGTTCTTGAACCTGCACAATACGAGCTTTTCCGTTCGATTCCACATCGTATGGCAAATCGATCACATATTCAAAATTGATTGGATATTCTGTAACTGTTGTATAAATTACTGCACTTTCGAAAGCTTTTTCTTCGTCGTATGCCCCTCCAGTGTTTGCCGATTCGGCCATGGCTGACCTGTTCATACGGGAATCGCTTTCGCTTTTTGTTTTTACTTGAGGGCTGTAATTGTTGTAATAAATATACCAAGGACTCAATTCGGGTTTGCTGCTGCTTTGGTTGGGGTTCGAAGTTGAAAGAGTAATCTTCACTTTGTTCCAATCTTCGCCAGTGTTTTGGTAAATTCCTGCTTTAAAAGTGAGCTTCACGGGATTGCCAAAATCGGTTGCGCGAATATCGTACATGGGAGCCCATCCGGCATTTTGAACGATGTAACGTGTTACAAATGAAGCGTTTCCGGCCACATTTGCAATAACCCTAATGATAATTTCACCTGTAGGTTGACTTTGTTTTGCATTCAACTCATTTAGCTGCATCTGAATACGATTAAGGGTTTTACTCAGATTTGCCAATTTGATTCCAATTTCTAATTGCTTCGTTTTAATATCGGTAAGACGAACTCTGTAAAAATCGGCATTGGCTTTTAGCGAATTGATGTCAACTCCAGAGTTCTCACCGCCAATTTCCTTGTTGGCCAAAATCATTGCTTCTTCGTTGGTGTAAACAGCCATCATAGCATTTTGGAAATTGACCTGATTACGTAGCAACTCCAACGAATCTTCAAGCATCAGAATTGATTTTGGTTTTTGTTGCGATTTCAGATAATTAATGCGGTTTTCGACCGACAATACTGTTACATTTCCTTTGCCGGTAACCTGAATGGTATTGGGATTGATGCTTGTAGGCAAATCTTGTATCACAATGTCGTAGTTTCCAGCATTCAGATACATATTTCCAGTTCGTTCTACTTGAGCTCCGCTCAGAAAAACTGTTACATTCGAAATGTTGGTTGTGAGTACCTTTTCATCGTCGGCAAAAACCGATAGCATCGACAAAAACAGTGTTAAGAAAATAGTGGATTTCATGGTTTTTGGTTTTTAATAATTAAACGTTGGTCCTATCAAAAATCCTGCCTCAAAGGGTTACGAATTTTTTACAAAGACACAAGATGCCAATGCCTTAAATTTTCACAAACTACCTTATAAGTTGGATGCCACCTATCAATTTGCGCGTTATTCCTTCCGCATCGCGATAGAAAAGCACGTATTGATACACTCCATGTTGACATTTAATACCACCATAGAATCCATCCCATGCTTCATCGTAATTGTTGGTAGTAAACATTTGTTTTCCCCACCGATCGAAAATGGTAAACGTATATAAATTCTCGTCGATGCCATGCCCAATAGGTTTGATGTTGTCGTTCACGCCATCACCATCAGGAGTGAAAGAGTTAGGAACGTACATAGTTACAACGTCTTTCACATAAATGCTGTGCGAAACTGTATCGCGGCAACCATGCTCGGTTGTGATGAACAATGTAATCACATAAGCTCCAGTATCGTTGTATTCATGGGTCGGATATGTCATTGTGGAATTGCCACCGTCGCCAAATGTCCAGTCGCTCAAATAAGTATTGGTACTTTCGTTGAAAAACAAAACAATATTATCAGCGAGGTTCGGTGCCGATGGATATGGACGGAATTCGGCTACTGGTTTTCTGTAAACTGTAATCCAATCGGTCATTCGCACCGAATCGACACAACCATAAATCGATGTTACAACAATCAGCACATCGTAAATGCCGTCGTGGGTGTAAACAAGGAATGGATCTTTCTCCGAACTGAAATGCGAACCTTCGTCCAAGTCCCAGAAATAAGTTTGACCTTCGTTGGGGCTTGTTTCATGGAATTGCACTTCGAGTGGTTGACAACCTTCGGTCGGATCGGCTGTGATGCTAATATCTGGCAATGGATGCAATTCGATAAGCGTTGCACTCACAACGGTATCGCAACCAACAGCATCTGTGATAGTAATGGTATAAGTGCCTGCTGGCAAATTATTGATTGTTCCTGCATTTATTTGTGTAGGATTCCAATTGTAAGAATATGGAACAGCTCCACCCGTAACATTTAGACTAACTTGACCATCCGAACCACCTTCGCAAGTTACATCAATCGTACTAATTGTAACAGCAATGGGAGGATATGCATCGACTATTTCGGCAGAATCGCTTACCCAGCACCCGTTTACATCGGAAACAGTTACATAATACCAGCCCGATTCGAGATTCGAAATGGTTGAGCTTGTGTTTGCTGTAACAATGGTATCGCCAGTTGACCATGCATAGGTGTAGGGCGTGCCACCATTCTGAACAGTGATGGTAAGAGAACCAGTGCTGTCGCCAAAACAAAAAACATCAACAGGGTTGAAAGAAACAATTTCAATTCCGGGGCAGTTTGTAGCCATCGAAAAAGCTGAAAAAATAGTATCGTTGAAGCCTGCAAGCTCCCACGTATTGTTGTACCATGTGATTGGAATGTAACCAAGCGGCCATGTGTAAGAAAACAAAGGACCAATGTGAATCGACAAATCGGTTGGAAACGAATTTACACCAGGAATACGAACGCTAGGCATGCAGGTTTCGTGAATGGTTTCAACACCGGTAATAGAATCAATTACAGGAAATTCAACACATAAATCGGGAATAGTTGCAGGAGGAACAACTGGAAACGAAGGAATGTTGATAGTAAATTCGAGTGCTGCAATGGAAAAATCGAACGAAAGACTGTCCCAAGTGTGATTGGTGAAATCGTTGGTCAACGAATGTGTTACATCAAAATCAATTTGATTTACACCATGACAAGGCCAAATAAAATTGAGATTGTGGCATGCTTCAAACGTTATGTCGGTCGCATTGCCCGAATTGACAACCGCATTCCCATTGGCGGGGTCGGTTTCGGTGTATTCTACTGGATACGAAAGCGATAAGTTGTTCCACACCGATGGTTCGAACGCAAAATCTTGCTGCATCGTACTCAAAATAGTAAACCAAGCCGAAAACAACATGTAATCGATGGTGAAGCCGCCACCCAAATCGTATGTTCCGCTTAGCATATTTAGAAATTGTTGAATAGCAGGACCTGTAGGCGGGGGAATGAGCCCAGCCATAGCCGACAAAAGCTGAATGACATCGACTTCGAGACTTACCCAAGTGCAATCGCCAGCAGCATACAAGTTTTGGTTGCATTCGTCAACCACATCGAGCCAATCGGTAGTTTCGACATAAGGCAAAGTAATGCTTCCACTCAAACCAATTCCCCAAAGATTGTTAAATGTGATGGGCAAAATGGTATCGTGGCAAATCTGAATAGGAGGGAAAGCAGCTGCATTAAAACAGGGATAGGTGAAAACTCCTGTCTGAGAATTTAACTCAATAATTGTTATTGTATCGTAAGGCACATTAACGCTTATAACTGGAAAAGATGTGCAGCCAAAAACACATACTGTTGCATCGAGATCGAGTTGAAAGCCAAAATCGAGATACAATCCAATTATGCCGGCAGTGGGAAAATGCGTACTTAAGTCCCAGCCAGGTTGAACATCGTAAGTCGATTCGATGGTAACTTCTTCACCTGGGCAAAATGTGTTGTCGTCGGGAACTTCCATCTCGACAGTAACTGGATATTCAACATCGACATAGCCTGTAGTGAAACCCGAAATCACAAAGTTAGAGCCAATGTGAAACCAAGTGTCGAGGTCGATTTCGGCACCAAACTGACCACCAAGAATATTTACAATATCGCCAACGGTTACCGATGTGTCGTAATCGACATCGAACAGGTTAATATTCATGTTCATATTCCACGGGCTACCATTGGGTCCCCACATATTTTGATTGTATGTTGCCCAATCTATGTCGTGATTAATAATATGTGTTTGCGCTTTCGACGAAAAAGCAGCTGCAACCAATAACACAAAGAGTATAAGTTTTCTCATAATCAGAATTCTATGGTGAGTAAACTTTCTTTCAAAACACTATAAACAACTGGCTTGGCTATAATAGGATAGTTTGCGCTCACCCAGACGGTTCGTTTGTAATCGCCTGTGAGGAGCATCATTCGCTCATATTCAACGTCTTTATCTAGAGCTTTAATGAAAAAAGATATGATAAAAAATTCTGCTTGTTGGCCGCTATTGGTCAGTATCGAGCCATGTTCTTTGAGAACAGCATTTTGCTTAAGCATTTCTTCGGGGGTGAAACTTGCTGCTACAAACGTGTATAGAATGCTATCGAGAATTTGCACCTGAATAGTGCTACCTGCCCCTTTGTGAACAAAGCCAATTTTTCCGTTTTGAACAAATGGCATAAAATAAGCTGGTGGAATTATACTTACATCGGTTCCTTCAATAACGAATGGGTCTCCAAAAGCATGGAACGTGGTGTCGATAAGCATCTCAGACTTATCGGTGGTTTGGGCAAAACAAACCGACGAAAAGGCAAATGCGCTGAAAATCAGAGCAGCAAGTCCCGCAAGTAAATATTTCATCATTCCCCTTGGTGTTGAGTATAAAACTATTTGATGCAAATATAGTAAAAAAGTAAGGCCATGTGAAAAATTCACATGTTAATTTTAAAAGAAAATACAACATTTTGCTAATCAGCCTTTTAATTGTGTGCGTTTATTAACAATCAAAAAAATAATGATGTCTTAGTTGAATTGCTATTTCAGAATGAAATGCAGCTTGAGGGTATTGACATATTCAACAGCATCCATTATTTCTTTTAAAGATTGAATATTGTTTGCAGCAAGTACTTCGCTGGCAACTATTAACGAAGAAGCAATGGTGTAGGTGGTTTCATTCACCGCACTGATGCTAAATTCGAATTTTCCAAAGTCATTTTCGATACTGTAATTTGCTACAGAGTCAATCATGGTTGCTTTTTGATCGAACACCAATTGATACGAAATCTGATCCTGATAGAGAAAATCGGAATATACAGCTGCTGTTCTTTGCTTTGTACCAATTTGTGGTAAGATGTAAGGAAACCAATCGGTGAGGCAAATGCTAACTTTGCTATCTTCGATTACCAGAGGTGTTTCGTATTTGCATTCAATTCCAAATCGGAATGGCTTAGCGGAAGAAGAAGTGAATTTCGATTTTTCAGTTAGTTTTGAACCAGGTATTTCGAATATTTTATGCGAATATTTCTCGCTCACAAATGGATGAATTTCGTTGTTGAGGTATGAACATCTTCCTAAAGTCGAAAACTGACCTGAAAGTGAGCCTCTGGTATGAAATTGAATTGTTTGCTTAGTTGAGTTGATTGAAACAAGACTGCTCATTTTTCGGAAGTTAGAACCAATATCGGTTCTGGG
>DYON01000096.1 GCA_020720525.1 Acetofilamentum sp. | reverse complement strand
CTTCAATAAATAATCTGCATTTTGGACGTCGCTAAATTCAACTTGATATAAATTCTCTAAGGGTTCGAAGTTGCGAGCCATATAAAATGGTCGTGATAGTTTTACAATATTAAACTGCGGAGCAAGTTTGCCAATGAATTCAAGTGTTTGAAGAGACAAATTCAATGGATCGTCTAACGATTTCCCATCAAATGCAATGTGTTGATAAATAGGGTAATCGGACTTAACTTTTATCCAAATCTTTCCATCTTGATACTGCGAGCGACTATTTTGCAAAAAAGCAGCTGTACTCAGCAGCAGAAAAAAAATCACAATACAGTTTTTCATAAGAATACAATTTAATGAAACAAATTTGAGGACAAATATATGACATATTATTGAATAAAAGGTTGTTTTTACTTAACAAATAACAAGCAAGCCATCTTTTCAATTCAAATGGCTATATAAATATTTAAGATTTAAAACATCAAAATCCGATGTTTAAGCAAAAATTCTTATTCACCGATGCTGTCCAACTTATCGAACCCTTCTGCGTTTGCGCTGGCTTGCAGATGACTGATAACTTTCCAACGTGTCAGTCGATGCCTGATAAACCCTTTTCCACAACTCATACTCTCTTTCCGAAAGTTGTTTTGCTTCAAAGGCTTTTTTTAGTCTTTTAAATTTATCGGCTAAAGTCTCCTTATTTTCCATGAAAATCATATTTTCTCCGCTTTTAACAATTTATTCCCCCTTATTAACGGCAATAATCATTAATTCAGGCTGCAAATATAGATACTTTATCAGATTTAAAAGCTTTAATTTCAAGTATTCATTATCATTTTTTGGCGGAATGAATTGGGGCTTCGTAGGTAAATAAAAATTAAGGACACACATAACCCATTAAAAAAGTCAGGAATAGAGCAAATTAGCATATTTGAGCACCAATGAACATTACTATTTCAACTTTTCAATTTGGAAACAGGAAAATAAATACGATACAAATGCGGGCAAAGAAGTAAAATGATCTGAATTGGGCACTTTATCAAAAACAACATCAACCTTTTTGTGGTTTTTCTTTTTCATGTTTTTTGAAAAACGATAGGCATCTTTCACCATTCTATCGGTTTCGTCAGCTCCAACAACAAACTTTACATTTGGCATTCTGTCAGATATTTCAGAAAAAACTATTTTATCAAAATGAAACATAAAAGAATTGTCCCACCAAAGCGAAGGGCTAAAAATAAAATAATTGGAGAAAAGAGCAGGATTTTTCACCAATGCAAAGGTTGTAAAAAGGCCTCCCAGCGAATGTCCTGCTAAGCTACGCTCGGTATTTGTTTTATAATGCGACTCAACAAATGGAATGATTTCCTTTTCAAGAATAAGTAAAAAATCGGTCGCACCTCCACTTTTCACAATACAGTTGTGGAGCCTACTCATCGAAGAATCGGCTATTGCAGAAACAGATGGAGTGTAATCGTGTGTTCGGAGAGCTATGTCGTAGGTAAAATCGGGCAACTGATACCCAATAGCTACAATAATCAAAGGTTCTATTGCATCTGCCTTATTCATGGTATTGTATTCGGCAACCGCAAGTGGAAACCACATGTTTCCATCCAAAAAATAAACAACCTGATACCGTGTTGAATCGGTAGGCGAATAGTTTTTAGGCAAAGAAACACTAATCTGATACGTTGTAGCATTAATTTCCGATTTCAATTCGTAAACAAATGAATTAGCTGGCCTAATAAGCCTAACCGAATCTTGAGCATGCAATTTGCACGATAAGAACAATAGAAACGAAACGCCGAGCAACGACAGCCAAAATTTTCGCATCATTACTGCTTCATTATTAATTGTCGTAATGTTTCCGTTCCATCAATTTCGAGTATGTATAATCCCGAATTGAGCATTTCGACATTGATTTCGATAGGGAATTTTCCACCACATTTTTGTCGCAGAACAATAGCTCCATCAATAGAAAACAAAGTTACCACAACATTTTCGTCTGTTGGCCAAAAAATATTCAGCTCTTTCTCTACTGGATTTGGAAAAATTCTTAATCCATATTCATTGGAATTGCCAATGTTGGTAATCTGAAAAACAGCAATACCATCTGAGCAGGTAGTGTCGGAGCGTAAACCAGCTCCGTTAAGTGCATAAGCATAAGTATAGTAGAGTCCATCGGTGCCAAAAACGCCTAAAACAGAAAAGGTGTCGGCTGCATTGGTAAAAGCAAACATACTGTCGGTTCCACAAGTAAGCCCAAAATTGAAATAATATGCTACTACATCGCTGTTTGGGTCGGTTGCGGCTGCACAGCGTGCATTGTTAAAGCTTACGCCAGCATAGAACAATGTGTCGAGGTCGCCTGTGCCATTGTCGAAATCGTTTACCCAAGCAGGAGCATTGGGTACAGTGTAATCAATATTAACATCTTGCGAGGCAATTGCAGAAAACAGATTTACTTGGTCGAGTACCATCGATTTAATTCGGCACGAAGGAGTTGTTGGATTGGGGTTTTGCCACCTTACGATATTCATGCTGTCAGCACCAACGGTAACGGTTTCATTCAATGTGCGGTTGGTATACACTTTTATGTCATCATACCATGCCGTACTATTGCCCACCCGCAGTGAAAGTCCGTTTCCGGATGTAATAGGAGTGGCATCGGTCCATGAAGTAATATATTCATCGTTAATCCATGTGGCATTGTATCCGATTGATGGATCATACAACACTTTGAAATCGTACCAGGTGTCCTGCACAAAAGGATAGGAGGCTTGAACCATTAATTGGTAGGAATTATTGATGTATTCATATAGCTGAACTGTTTGATTATCAAGGCGGTAATAAGCCAAATAATTGCTTCCTCTATTGCTTAGGTGAATTGAATCGCAGAAATAATGCAGTCCGGCCCGACGGTTATTGGTTGCATCTGCATTACCAAGTCTCATTTGCCAGTGGTAGAGATAGACATTGTTGCTGTCTTGAAGTACTTCAATATTATACTTTGTGTTTCCTAATGTGGAATCGGATTGATATAGATGTCCGTTATCCAGACTCCAGCTACCCAGTTCGGCATTCCACTCAGCAGGTAAAACTGCATTTTCAAAATTTTCATTCAAAAAACGGCACTGGGTATTGGCTTTCCAGTCTGTACCGTTATAATTTAATACCTGCCAGAAACTTTCTTGAAGTGAAACATTATCAGTATCATTGAAAGTAACCTGAAAATCTTCGGTTCTCCATGAATTGATATTCTGAATCTCGGTATAAGGCGCAATCATGTCTGTGCTGCAGGTCCAGTAGGCTTCCCACCCGGCTTCTGAAGTCGCCACGTCCGAGAAAAACTCGAGTGTGAGACTGTTTCCTGTGGCAATTATGGTTCCTGGGCTGGTTGTTCCGCTGTAACTGCCAATTATAGGTGAATTGGTGTCTGGTCCGTCATAAATGAACAGAGAATCATAATTGGCTTCGAGTTCAAAGCTCTGAAAAGCTAGCGTAAGACCTGTAGCATTATCGGGCTGAATGGTGTACACAAAATCTTCAAAGTGATGATGATCATTTCCTGGTCCTCCTAAATCCCAAATGGTATCGGTACAGGGCACTACCGCGCAATCGCTGAATTTCTCGGCAATTAAATCCCAAAAATCGGTATAACCATTGTCGTAGCCCAAAGCCCAAATCCCAATTCCACCAATGTCGCGAATATTGATGAGGTCAAATTTGCGACTCATGGCTCTTTCGTTGTCAACCCAGCTTTGGTAATGATTTCCGATAGAATCAAAAGCCCAGTATGACTCGAGAGAATTTGGTTCCCAGTGATAATTTGCTGTTGAATAACGGTTGCCATTGTTTCTTATATATGAATAAGAACGAGCCGTGCCACTACTTTCAGTGTTAGCCGGAATACTCAAAGCATCAGTTTTCCATTCAAAACCGTAATAGGGTACGCCCACCAAAAGCTTGGAAGGTGTCATTCCTTCATGAAGATAATATGAAATAGTTCTTGAAATATTATAATTAAAAGTGTTGAAGGTGTAAGTAGGTCCTGTAGGTCCTGCAATGCTGCTCCCTCCATAATAATAATCGTATCCCATGAAGATAAACAGGTCAACATAGGAGTTTAGAGCAGAGATATCCCATGTGCCGCCCCAATCGATTGCTGGCATTGCAATGGTTAATTCTGCTCCAGGAATACGTGTGTGCAATGAATCGGCAATTAGTTTTACAAAAGCAGTTAAAGCCGTTTTGTGAGAGCTACTCACTCCCTCAAAATCGAGATTGATTCCATCGGCATTTCGAGCGTCAACAGCATTTATAAGATTTGTTATTAGGTTGGTTTGTGCAGTAGTACTTCCAAAAAAAGTAGTATGATCAGTAGCATCGAACATGGTAACACATAAATGCACCCGTGTTCCGTGTGCTTGAGCCGAGTCGACTACAGATGTAGTGAACCATCCATGAGTATCGGTTGGATTGCCTGTTGAAGCATTGAACTCGTATGAGAAATAACACAAATCGGAAAGCAGATTCCACTGATAGTTTGTGTAAACAGTACCAACCCAATAGGGATGCCAGCCAAAAACCCGTTTTTCGAGCGTACAACCTTGATTCTGAATCGGATTTTTTGTCAGCACTTCAGCTGTATCGGAAAACTCGTGATTTGAGTAATATTCCGATTCAATCTGGTGAATAGACGGATGCTCTTGAGCCGAAACCATAAATGAGCATACCAACGCAATAACAGCACAAGCTAACCTCATGTTTTTTTACAAACTTACGTAAAAATCGCAATTTACAAGCAACACCAATAAAAATAACGTATATTTATAGAGAAAACATACAAATCCATTGCAAATAAGACACAACCCTCAAAACGCATTTAATTCATCATCTAATTCGTCATTAATTGGTGAGTTAAATTGACGAATAAACGTTATTGTTGTGTTATAAAATGAGGATTTATGGCGAACCCAGGAAATTGTTTTGTACCTTTGTTGAATTAAAATGGTGAATTAAAAATAAATGAAAGAAAGCGAAACACTGGAGTTCAAATCAAGCTTCTCCCTTTGGAAGGAAATTATTGAAGCTTTGTGCGCTTTTTCCAATCGCAGTGGTGGAACTGTTATTGTAGGCTTAAACGACAATGGCAATTTAACTGGAAGCGAAATTGGTCATAAAACCATTGAGGATTTTGTTACAAAAATAAAGGTGAACACCGATCCTGTTTTGTATCCTTCAATTCAAACAA
This sequence comes from Acetofilamentum sp., assembly GCA_020720525.1. Taxonomy (GTDB): domain Bacteria; phylum Bacteroidota; class Bacteroidia; order Bacteroidales; family DTU049; genus GWF2-43-63. Next base: position 4,015 of record DYON01000096.1, on the reverse strand, counting down.
AGACGCATGGTTTGGGTGAAATTGCGGAGATTTCTATTCAAGAGTCGGATCAAAAGCCTGTTTTTGCTTTTGGAAAAGCTTTTACTCGTGTAGGAAGAACCTCTATTAAGCTTTCTTCGGCTGAAATTCGAGAGTTGGCCTCGAAATACAAGCAGATTGATTTTGATTGTCAAATTTCGTCTGAAAGTATTAAGGAGCTTGAGATTAGTGTGCAAGTAATGGATGTGGTAAGGCGCAAAATAAGCGTTTTTAACGCCAAAAAATTTATTCATTGGCAAAAATTGACTCGTGGAGAATTGCTAAATAATGCTGCATATCTTTGTTTTACTCAAAAAAATACTGAGTATTATCATGCTTGTATTAAGGTTGGACGTTTCAAGGGAACGGATATGGTTACGATTTTAGATATGGCTCATATTGATGTGGGGTTGTTGGCTGCTACTGAAGATGTATTGTCGTTTATCAAAAGAAATATCAGTATGGGGGTCGATTTTGACGGTGGTGCTGCTCGTATCGAGAGGTGGGAATATCCGTTGGAGGCTCTTCGCGAAACGATTACAAATGCCATTGTGCATCGCGATTACACTGATAATGGGCAAATCAATATTCGTATTTTCGACGATAGGCTCGAGGTTTGGAGTCCTGGTTTGCTTCCTCGTGGTTTGACGCCTGAGGAGATTATTCGCGAAAATAGGTCGGTGCCGCGCAATAGAAACATTGCGGCTGTGTTTTTCCATGTGGGTCTTATTGAATCGTGGGGTTCGGGGTTTCCTCGCATTCTAAGTGAGTCAAAAAAGCATGGTGGGGTTAAGGTCGAGATGAGTCATATGAATGGGGCTTTTGTGGTGGTATTCAGAAAAATCAAGGCTGTATCGACGGTAATTAATCTTCTAGGGGAAGCTCCTCCTCAAAAATATATGTCGGCTTATGAATTGCGTTCTGAAAAGGCTCGAATGGATGTTGGGGCTGATTTGAATAAACCGCAAATGTTGGTGTATCAAACAATCGGCATGAATCCTGGTCTTATGGCAAAGGATTTGTCGTCGATGTTATTGATTCCGTTTGGTTCGATGGATAGGCATGTGAGGGTTTTGTTGCATAAGGGATATATTGTTCGGCGTGGTAGTAAAAAAACTGGTGGTTATGTTGTTGTCAAGTAGTTTCTGTTTTTGCGTATTTTTGCATTTCTCAATTTTTCTTGTGTGAAGAAAATTCTTGTTTTGTGTCCTTATCCCGAAAATCGTGCTCCAAGTCAACGACTGAAGTATGAGCAGTATTTCAATGCTTTTCGCGAAGGGGGATATGATGTGAGGGTTTCTTCGTTTGTGAATCTTCGGTTTTGGAACATCGTTTATAAGCGTGGTTTGTGGCTGCACAAAGCGTGGTTCACTATTGGGGGATATTTGAAGCGTTTGGCTATCTTGTTCCAAATTCGCGGCTACGACATTGTTTATATTCATCTTTGGGCAACGCCTCTTGGTTTGCCATTTTTCGAATGGTTGATTCGCAAGCTGGCTCGAAGTGTTGTTTACGATATCGACGATATGGTTTTTTTAGGTCATTCGAGTCAGGCTAATCGGGTTTTGCAGAGTTTGAAGGGTCGCAAAAAAATGATTTATTTAATGCGGGTTGCCGACCATGTGATTACAAGTACGCCGTCGCTTGAGGGTTTTGCAAGGAAATTTAATTCGAGGGTGACTGATATTCCTACAACGTTGGGAACTGAGCATTTTTCGGCCAAATTAAATTACGGCATAGATGGGCCTATTGTTGTGGGTTATAGTGGTAGCCATAGTACGTCGAAGTATTTACTCTCTATTGAACCTGCTTTTGAAATTTTGCTGAACGAAAAGTTGTTTGATTTCGTGGTTTTTGTGGTTGGCGACAGCAAGTTTAGGTTTAAGAACTCAAATATTCCAGTTGAAGCAAAGGATTGGAAGCTCGAAGATGAACATAGCGATTTGTTGCGAATGGACATTGGCTTGTATCCGCTCACCGACGAGCCATGGGTGTATGGAAAGCGTGGGGGCAAGGCTCTTTTGTATATGGGTGCTGGTCTTCCTGTAATTGCTACTGCAATTGGCACCAATTTCGACACGTTTCGGGATGGAGAAAATGGCTTTTTGGTTGACGTAAATAATATGGACGACTGGGCAACAAAAATCATTCTTCTTGCACAGGATGAACAGCTGCGTAGAAAAATTGGAAATTCGGCGCGCGAAGCTTTGGAGCTAAATTTCTCGGTTGAAGCAAACAAAAGCAAATATTTACTGGTTTTGAATGGTGTTTTGGCTGCCAAAAATCAAAAATAGTGGTTTTCTTTGTCTAAGAAAATGGTGTTTTCAAAGGTGTAAAGGCTGACATGTAGTGCATTACAATAAAATGTATTTTTTGTGCGTTTTTTGAAAATAAAATTTGTTATATTTGCCGACTTTTTTCGGCAAAGTGTCTAAGAAAGTAGAAAAACTTGTTTTTTCTTTTAAAATATGTAATTTTTGCAACAAAACGGAGGTTTTTATGTATTGGACTTTAGAATTGGCTTCCAAACTCGAAGATGCACCATGGCCAGCAGCCAAGGAAGAGCTTATCGATTTTGCGATCCGCTCGGGTGCTCCTATGGAATTGATTGACAACCTCAGGGAAATTGAAGACGACGAAGAGGTGTTTGAAAGCATAGAGGATCTTTGGCCCGATTATCCAACCAAAGAGGATTTTTTCTTCAACGAAGATGAATACTAAACTGAAGGCTGCTGAAAAGCAGCCTTTTTTACTCTACCTAAATTTGTTAGCATAGCAATGAGAAAATAAAAAAAATACCACATACTTGAAATGTTGATAGTGAGCAGCTTAAAACAAAACGCATTTTTTACTATAGCCTAATTATCAATATATTGACTTTAACAATAAGCGCCTTGCTCCATAACCATCTACGTGATTTTATCTTTAACCCAATTTGCAGCTAATCCGAAAAGAATAATCGCTTTTTAAGGATTTGACAATCGTTAAGTTCAGATTTGTGTACTACAGACGAACATAAAAAAATCGTACCTGAATATCAAGTGTTTGCGAAAACAATTTGTCAAAAATGCCGGTTTTTAGGCTAATTTTTCTTTCTTTTTTTGTATTTATGCGGAAAGATGAATTAAACAGAAGAATGATTGCTACTGGCAATATTACAAATGCGCAAAATTGTGTTTAGTTAAGAGTTGCCTTCAAATAAGTTTTTCAGCAGACCCTAAATAGTCATTAGTTGCTAATGAACAGCTATATACATTATGTTTACTCAAAGATATTATTCAATTAAGAGTGCTCTAATTATTTGCTAATGTGTGGCTTTTAAATTTGCTGCATAAACATTTTTCAAAATGAAGAAAATATCTGTTTTTGCGATGAGTGCTCTTGTTTTTACTTTTTTAGCCAATGCTCAGAATCAGCATAGGTATTCGAAGTCCAATAATGTGCAAAACTCCACATCAGGTTCTAAAGATTCTGCTGAAGTGCTGTTGTTTAATTATCAGCTTGAACAGTATCTAAATGGCAATCCGCAAAGTTTTAACATGTATTATTTCTCAAGAGAGGAAGCGAACGATTTTATTCAAAATTTAAAAAACTCGAATTACCCCCAAATTGGCACCAGTACAATTGATGAGATATTGCTGCGAAACGCTGTTGTTAAGCAAACTATTCAGCTTTATCTTGGCGACTATTCAAAAACTCAAATGGTTTATTTTGAAAAACGCTCCGGATTTACAGAAGCTTTGACTGGTTTTATTGTGAAAATAAATTTTGGAGACGATGATGGTTGGTCTGCCTTTATTAATATTGTGTTGGTTTGGCATCAAGGTACATTGAAGATATTATCACTCAAGGATGAGTACTAAAACAGCAAACATGAAGAAAAATATTACAGCCATATTATTCTTTTTCCTTTTAACATCCATACTCGTCAAATCGCAGACTCAATACAACGATGGTCGAATTAGGCTTCGTATTTGGGTGCATAAGGTTTGGAGCA
>DYON01000095.1 GCA_020720525.1 Acetofilamentum sp. | reverse complement strand
ATTGTTGCGAGCTCTATTCCAATACTATTGAGCATCGACATCGAATCGATTGCTTGCTGTGCATGATCGGGGTGTAGCAATTGTTTTTTCATGGCTGTCATCAAAATTCCAATTCCTAATGGTTTGGTCAGATAGAGTTTGCTTCCGGCTTTGGCTGTATTGTTCTGCTTGAGGTTTGCAATCGAAACTTGCCCAGTTACGGCCAATCCAAAAATAGGTTCAGGACTGTCGATGCTGTGACCACCTGCAAGTGTAATTCCAGCATTTTTGCAAGCCTGACGCCCCCCATCAACCACTTTCTGAGCAATTTCGGGAGCAATTTTATCGATTGGCCAGCCCAATATAGCAATAGCCAGCAAAGGAGTTCCGCCCATGGCATATACATCGCTGATGGCGTTGGTTGCCGCAATCATTCCGAAAGTAAAGGGATCATCGACTATGGGCATAAAAAAATCGGTAGTGCTGATGATGGCTGTACCATTGCCCAGATCGTAAACTGCCGCGTCGTCGTTGCTTTCGTTTCCAACCAGCAAATGTTTGTCGAACAATGGTTCAATATTGCTTTTAATAATGGTGCTGAGCGTTTTTGGCGAAATTTTACATCCGCATCCAGCTCCATGGCTGAATTGTGTCATTCTGATGTCATTCATGTTTTTTATATAAGTCGAGTATTTTCTGTGCATTTTCGACCGGATTGGTGGTATGGCTGCCAATAAAAACGGTGAAAACTGAATTGTGCGAGGCAAGACCTTTGCTGTAGGTTTTGTCGTAGTAAACCAAAGCAATCATAGCTGCGCCAAACAAATCGCACCGATTGAGACAATCGATGGCCTTTGCAACATTGTCGGCACCTAGTCTTTTGCTTATTTTCCGAAACGATTCGGTGAGCATTTCTACAGGCAAATGCGTGTAGTCTTTCACCAGAAATGCCGCTCGCGTTTCGCGTTCAATATCGAGAAAATAGAGTGGGGCATAGCGCATTTGTTTAAATAGCGGCGAAGGAATAAATACACTACCAATGCTAATGCTTTCATCTTCGAGCCAAATTGGCTTCGATTTGTCGAATTTGCGCCAAATATCGAACAAATTATTTTCGAATTGCTCGGTTCGTGGTTGCATATTTTGTCCAAATGCTCCAAATGCCGATCCTTTGTGGTTTGCCAATCCTTCCAAATCGATTACTTGATGATTGTTGCTCTGCAAATGCTTCAAAATGAGTGTTTTGCCACTTCCAGTATAGCCACCAATTACGTTTATATTTGCCGATTGTTCGAGACTTTGAAGAACAAAATTTCGGTATTTTTTATAACCGCCAACGATAATAGATACCTCCGAAAAACCATTTTCGAGTAGATGCTGCGCAAACAAACGACTACGCATTCCACCACGCCAGCAATGAACAACAATTTTTCCGTCGGGAGCTATTTTTCGGGCTTCGACTATATACCAACTGCGCTTTGGATTGGCGTAATGATAGCCAAGTTCAATTGCTTTTTCTTGCGATTGCTGAATATACACAGTGCCAATATGGGCTCGCTCGTCGTTGTTGAACAAAGGAATATTCGCAGCAAAAGGGATATGACCTTTCGCAAACTCGCCTGGCGAGCGCACATCGATGAGTGGGAGTCCACAGCTAAAATATTGGTCTATCGTCAATTCTTGAATCACGGTGTAAAAGTAGTTGAAAGTTTTCTATTTTCTTCTTCTCAACCCATACAATTCTTTTCTGATTTTTTTCGCCATTTCTTACCATAGGTTTTGTCGAGATGATCGAAAATGATCCGATTGTAAGCATAGTAATCTGTGTCGGGTTCAATCTCGCATCCAGCGAAAGTGAAATCGACATTATACTTCACTTCAAAAATTGAATCGGCTTTAGAAATGATGTATTCGTAGGTGAAACTGTTTCGGATAACAATTCTGCCAAAAATGAGTCAGATGAGCAAAACCGTCATTTAAATGCTTGTCAACCTTTATGTTGAGATGTTCTTTAATGCTGCTGTAAGTGTTTGTCATCTTGTCTTCATGGTTTTATGTCTGAGCAACAAATTTATAAAATACTCGGTGCAATTTTTTTATTAAACCTTTTAGTTTTCAACAAGAACATGTTTTAATATTGCAGAAAAGCATTGCATAAATAACTTTTAAGTTCTCCTCAATTTCAAATTTTGTTTCATCTCAATGATAAAATTATTGAAACTTATGAAAAACATGCTTCATTTAGCCCTCGATATGTAGCTATTTGCACAACAAATGCCTTGACAGAGCCTAAAAAATTCATTATCTTTGCCATCTTTTGTGGAAAATGAAAATATGAACGAAGAAAACGAAACTCCTTCAACTCCTGTGGTTGACGAAACTATAAAAGCTCCTAAGGTGGGCTCGCACATTAAAGCTCTTATTGTAGATGCTGGTTCAAGTATGTACCGCACTGTTCGTTATCCAGTTGGCGAATATTTTGGTCCAGTCGATTTGGGTTTGCATCATGCAACCAAATACAATAGTCTCAATATTGGAACAGGTCTTTTGGCTGGTTCCATTTTCCCTGGCTCAAATCGTTTGATTTTTACGGGTTTCAGTCCCAACTGGACTGGATTTTACATTTCGAGCATGGGAGGCGCTGGAGTGGTTTTCGACAACCTTGGTCTCGATATGCTTAGCATTATGGGAAAAGCATCTAGCCCTTCGGTGCTTATTCTTAATCGTATTCATGGCGAAGAAATTCAAGTTAAAGTTGAACCATGCGACATTAGAACTATATGGAAATCGGGTCGGGAGGGCGTGTATTCGCTTATGGATTATGTAAACGAAAAATACCGCGACGAATATTCCGATGCGTATCGTATTTTGGCCACTGGTCCGGCTGCCGAAACAACCGATTTTGCTGGAATTGTAAGTGTTCCGGTACGAAAACGCGAACTTACCTTTGTCGATACATGGGCCGGACGTGGCGGTTTTGGTTCGAAAATGTTTCAAGATCACAATATTGTGGCTGTTATTTATGGTGGAACATATATCGATACCGATTTTCGCGACCGTTCGGTTGCCGACAAATGGTTCGAAGACCGCTACCAGAAAAAACTTGCTGCCAAAGATCTCGAAACTACAACCAAATATAGATTCGATCCCAAATTCGATACAGGTGGAACTTTCGGTGTAAACTTTGCAACCATGGGGGGGCGAGTGCTTGCATTTAATTACGATTCCATTTTTTGGACCGAAAAGGAAAGAGAAAACCTACACGTAGATTTTATTATAAATCACTATCTTAAACAGTTCAACGAGGAAACCATCAAACCTAAGCAAAATTGGACTTGCGGTGAACCCTGTGTTGCTGTTTGTAAGAAGATGAACAACCAGTATAAAAAAGACTACGAGCCATACCAAACCATGGGACCACTTTGTGGAATTTTCGATCAGCGTGCAGCCGAATTGTTGAATCACCATGCCGACATGTTGGGCTTCGATGCTATCTCGGCTGGTGGTGTGCTTGCATGGCTTATGGAATTGCTCTACAAAGGTTTGCTTACCAAAGAAGATTTGGGAGTAAATCAATTCCCCATTTGGCGCAGAGAAGGATTTAATCTTGAAACCGATTCGATGCACAATGCACGCCTTGGAGTTGAATTGCTCGATTCGATTATTCATAAAAAGGGAATTCTCGATTTTACTTATGGTCCTCGCCGATGGGGACGAAAACTTGCCCGAACTCGTGGACGCGAAGTGCTCGATACATTTCTATACATTTCGTTTGGACGAAGAGGTTGGATGGTTCCCAATCAGTATTGGACTCCAGGAGTGCTTTCGCCTATGCCTATCATGGGAAAATACTATATGTATTATGGCAACGAGTTCATGCATCCACGCAAAATGGGGCAGCTCAATACCGAGCGTTTTCAGAAAGAACTCATTATGGACAACCTTGGCTTGTGTCGTTTCCACCGCAATTGGGCCGAAGATATTATGCCCGATGTGATTGGGTCGTTGTATGGCATTGAAGTGAAAGATAAATTTATCGAGAATCTACGTAGCACAGCCTACAATATCAATAGTCGCAACAACAGTACATTGTGGGAATCGTACAGAAATGTTGACATGCTCGAAAGTTTCCTCAAACGGCGCCACGAGATTGAAGGCGACAACAATCCCGACTTAATTGGGTGGATCGATTATTTTAAGCGCGATCGGCGTACTGCTGCTATCGATTTTTGGTACGAAATTCATAAAGGTATCAGCGAAGCTCTTAATGAGTTTTAATAATCGAAACAATTTTGAGAGGCTGTATCAATATTCGCACTAAGGCACAAACAGAACATTCCACCGTCCTTGTGCTCCATTTTAAATTCGATTCAGACTAGGACATGGAATCGTTCTTTTTGTGCCCGTTACGACGGTTCCATGTTCTGGCTTCTTATCACATTAATGCTTAAGCAATACACCCGAACGATGGAATGTCGTAACGCATTTTGTTGTTTTGAGACAGCCTCTTTTTTTATCTCTAAGTATTACGACTAAAATCGAATTTTCGTAGTACCATAAAAAGATGCTATATGCAAGTACTGCAAACGAATTGGCATATATTCATCATGTATTATTCCTCGCTGAGATTTCGATAATTAATTTCTACTGCAAAACGATACGCAAATATTCAAATTTTAGAAAGCAATTGAATGATTAAAAATAGAGTAGGGAAGTTGATACTAAAAATAATATTTTTAACAGCACTATTTTTACTAAAGGCTAAAAACAATTTTCTGAAATCCAAATCACGATAAAATATCCGAGCCATGTTACATTTGTACACATTGGTTTTTCCGGAATAGCGTTAAAAATATAGGTTACACTTGTCATTTACGATAGTCAAATTAATACCCAATTGTAAATTGTATATTACAGAGGATTATTAAGTAATATAATATATTTATAATCACTATATCAATTAGTTACATAATTTATATGATGTATTAGGTTAGGTTTTGGAATAACAAATCGACTGTAAAAGCAGCAATTAAATATATTTTCAATATTATTGATATACAATGTATTATACAACTCATTCAATTCTATTTATAGCAATGCATATTGAATTGCTTTTGGTTACAAATGTAATCAATTGCGATTGATGTTTGTAATGAAAAAAATGTTACCTTTGTAACCAACAAGACGATAAAGCCATGATAGAAAAAATTCAATTGTTGATGAAAATACATCAAATGTCGGCAGCCGACATGGCCGAAAAGCTGGGAACAGAACGCTCAGGAATATCTCATTTTTTATCGGGTCGCAACAAACCCAGCCTCGCATTTGTGCAGAAGCTACTCGAAAAATTTCCTGAGCTCAACCCCGATTGGTTATTGCTCAACAAAGGCAGCATGCTTCGAAGCGACGACAACCAAGTTGTGGTAGAAAAACATTTTATTGACTCTACGCCCGAGTTTCAGTTTCCTGATGAGACCGAAAAAACAATTATAGAAATTCCTGTTGTGAACGACGAGAAAGCAGCTGCTTATGTTGTTGATAAGCAACATACTAATATTGCGTCAGCCGAAAAACAGGAAAAAATAAAAAACAACGACGAATCGATAGATCGCATCGTTATTTTTTATCAAAACGGAACATTCAAAGCCTACAGAGACCTTTAAAACGGGAAATTAGCTTCGTTTCTGATCAAAAATTTCTTCGGGAGCAAAAAGCAAGTTGGTTTCGCGAATAGCATTTTTGTCGCTATCCGAACCATGAATAGCATTCATTTGCATCGAAGTTCCGAATTTTGCTCGAATGGTATCGGAAGCCGCCATTTTGGGATCGGTTGCGCCAATAGTATTTCGAAAGCTTACCACTGCGTTTTCGGCTGTAATACTAACAACCACAATAGGACCCGATGTCATAAATTCAACTAACCCATTGAAAAAATCACTTTTTTTATGAACGGCATAGAATTCCTCTGCAAGTTCGCGGGTCATCCGCATCATTTTTAATCCTCTAATACAAAAACCTGCTGCGTTGATTGTGTGCACTATAGCTCCTGTATGACCAAGCTCCACAGCTTTGGGTTTAATGATTGCCAATGTAATTGATCCGACCATAATTTTCAGTTTTTAGTGAAACATTTGCTGCAATTTATTATTTTTGCAAGTTCGAACTGTAAAATTACAAATTTTTGGAATCTACACATAAAAAAGAAATATTCGACGCATTGAGTGGAAACCACCGCAATGTTGTTGTTGTATCGCATACCAGCCCCGACGGAGATGCTCTGGGAGCAGCTTTGGCTATGCAAAGTCTGCTTATTGGTCTTGGTCATTGCGCTACGGTTGTGCTTCCCGATTCGTTTCCCGACTATTATTCGTGGTTGTTTGGTATCGGCGAAGTTATTATAGCTTCCGAATGTCCCGATAAGGCTAAAACCGTAATCGAAGCAGCCGACTTGCAATTAATTGTCGATATGAACGCCCTCAAGCGTGCTCAATCGCTCGAATCGGTACTTCGCAGTGTTGCTGTTCAGCGTATTTTAATCGATCATCATATTTTTCCTGAGAATGTTTTCGATTTAGCTATATCCGATGTTAATGCTTCTTCTACTTGCGAGCTAGTGTATGAGTTTATCGATGAGTTTCGTCCCGATTTGATGAACTTGTCGATGGCCGAATGCATTTATACTGGTATAGCAACAGATACTGGAAATTTCTTTCATGGAAATCTGACTGCTCGTACCTTTAATATTACTGCTAAGTTGATTGATAAAGGTGTCGATGTAATTCGCATCAATCAGTTGGTTTACAATGCATTCTCCGAAAACAGGCTGAGGCTTCTCGGTTTTAGTATTAGCGAACGTTTGCATGTGTTGACCAATAAAAATGCTGCTTACATTTATCTCACAGCCGACGATTTAAATCAATTTGGGCATAACGAAGGCGATACCGAAGGAATTGTCAATTATGGTCTTTCGCTCAAAGGTATTCACATAAGTGTTCTTTTTCTCGAAAAACCCGAGTTCATCAAGCTCAGTTTGCGCTCCGAAGGCGAGATTAATGTAAATCTGATTGCTTCAAAATATTTCGATGGAGGTGGACACAAAAATGCTTCGGGGGCTCATTTTTACGGAACAATGGAGGAGGCAATAAATTTGTTCCTTAAAGCGTTGGAAGAACTATGAAAATAAAATTGTTTATCGCTTTACCTATTATTGGACTTTTGTTTTCTTGTGGTGGAAACGAGCAAAAAACCAATAACAAAATCGACAATCCCGAGCAATATTCCGAAAATTTGGAGGGTGCAAATAAGTATTACAATCAGAACGAAAACGACCAAATCGACGATTTTGTAATGCGTCAAGCTTGGGAAATGACCAAAACTGGTTCGGGTTTGCGATACATGATTTACCAAAATGGTTCAGGAAAGGTTGTTGCCGACAAAAATATTGTTCGCTATCACTACAAAGTCAATTTACTCAACGGAAAATTGTGTTACGACACTTTTAAAGAGGGTCCAAAAGAGATTTGGATTGGTCATTCCGATGTTGTAAGTGGTGTCGAAGAGGGCTTATTGTTGCTTCGCGAAGGCGACAAAGCCAAGTTTATCATTCCGTCGTATCTGGCCTATGGCTGGATTGGCGATTCAAAAGAAATACCAACCCGTGCAGTGCTGATATACGACATCGAAGTAGTTCAGGTGCGCGATTATAATGCTCAATAATGATGAAAATTTTTCCTTTGCTTATTCTGGCAGCTTTTGTGGCTGTATCGTGTTCCAATTCGAAGTTTCCTGGCTACAAAGAATCGGACAACGGCTTGTATTTCAAAATTGTAAACGACCAAGATGGACTTATTCCAAGTGTGGGCGATTACATGAAAGTGGATATTCAGTATTTAACGTGGACCGATAGTGTGTTTTTCGATAATAAAAGCGAAATATTACCCGTTTGGATTCCTGTTGAAAAACCTACTTTCCGTGGCGATATAATGGAGGGATTGGCTATGCTTTCAATTGGAGATAGTGCTTCGTTTATTTTGCGTATCGATTCTTTTTTCTTAAGAACAATTGGTGCTGCTCGTGTTCCCGATTTTGCCCTTAAAGATTCGATGATGTATGTAAATGTGAAAGTGCTCGATATCAAATCGCAAAACGATTTTGCACAAGAACGGCAACTCATCGATCAGGATCTCGAAGTTCAATACGAGCAACTTAGGGTTAAAGAAAATTTAGAAATGGCTGAATATATTCGTGTGAACAATATTACTCAAAAACCATCCAGTACTGGACTTATTTTTATTCCAATCAAAAATGGTGGGGGAACTCGTCTTCAAATTGGACAAAAAGTGAAATGTCATTACACTGGTGCTTTCATTGATGGGCAGATTTTCGACTCTTCTATTGGCATGGAACCGCTCTATGTGGTGGTGGGTTCGCCCGATTTGATTGATGGATTCAACGAAGCTTTGTTGTTGATGAGTGTTGGCTCCGAAGCAAAAGCGATTATTCCAAGTTCAATTGGTTTTGGTCAATCCGAAATTAATTCGCCCATTCCACCTTATGCTACGCTCATTTTTGAAATTACTGTGTTGAGTGCCGAATAGTGTTTGAAAAAAAAAAATTATATTTGCACCAAATCAAAAACCTATGAAAAAGAACTTTATTTATGTGGTGTTTCTCAGCTTTTTGGCTGTATTCACTTTTTCCATGAGCTCTTGTGGCAATCTGAAATCCGATTCAGACGATACAGAAGTGGCCGACAACGATGATGTCGACGAAGCTGAAGCTGACGACTTCTATGTGTCGAAAGACGGGAAATTCAAGGTGAAATTCCATGGCACTCCCGAAGTTACTTCGCAAATGGTTCAAACCGAAGCCGGCGAAATCGAAATGTTTACTTACATCTACGAAAAAAGTGCTACCGAAGCATACATGGTTGCCTATGGCGACTATCCTTCGTCGTTGATTGATGGAGCCGATCCATACGAATTGCTCGAAGCTTCGCGCGATGGTGCACTCGAAACAAGCAAAATTGAAGAAAACAAAAACATGAAAGTTGACGGTTTTCCTGCTATCCGCACCAAAGCAATTAATGTTGCAGAGAATTATTATTACGTTTATGAAGTAATTTTGGCCAAAAATCGCCTCTATCAAGTAATGATTGTTCGCGATGGCGATTATCCTTCGGAAGATGTGGTGGCCGATTTTGTTGACGATTTTCAAATTACAATGAAAAAGAAGGTTACTACTCAGCAGTAAATTAACAACAAATTGTTAATAAAAAAGATTTTGCAA
>DYON01000094.1 GCA_020720525.1 Acetofilamentum sp. | reverse complement strand
ATACTATTGTCCGACATAATTTATAATTCTGTTCATTTCATTTAACAATCGAATTAGAGTTTGTCAAAAAATAGAATTTTATTTTCCACCATCATTAAATCAACATCGTTTGTTCAACAGAGAAAGTTAGTGCGCGCCTCACAACTATGCAACTTTGTCCGACCACCAGCAGAACCGCAGTTGAGGTGAATAAATTCATCCGTGTTCAAAGAAAAAAGTCGAAATTTAGACAGTTACTGTCAAGTTTACTAATAAATCGTTCATCTGTTTTTTATCATATTCAAAATTCGTTTACACGCATTTTCAAAGCTGATATTGTGCTAATTTTGCAATTGGAAAATACCGCAGTTGAAAAATAAAAAAATGAAATACAACGACACACCATCCTATCAGCAAATACATCTTCAAGGAGTGAAACATATTTCTCCTTTCGAGGTTTTCAGAATCATGGGTAGCGAAAACATCTCGATTGTTGATGTTCGCGAAGAAAACGAAGTAGTAGCTTCATCAATCGATTACGAACGCTTTCTCATTCACCCACTTTCGAAAATCATCGACTCGATGGATGAACTTCCCAAAAACGAACCACTCATTATTGTTTGCGAATATGGCGAAAGAAGCGTTAAAGTGGTCAATTTGCTCAATGTGCAGGGATTCGCCGAAGTATATAACCTCGATGGAGGTATGCAAGCTTGGCGCGAACTTGGGTTGCCAATTGTTGGCGGCTACGAACAGCATTCGTGCAGCAATTGTGGTTACGGTTGTCATTGATGGTTTTTAGGCTTACGATTTTGGTTTACAGATAGAAGCTATATTTTAAATATATTTACACCAATTAACAATAAATAGCCAATAATGCTTATTGTACTAAACAATATTGATTTATCAAACTTAAAGTATTGAATAACAAATAAATAGAATGCGCAAAAATGAAATTAAAATGAATTACTATTTGAAATACATAAAATAATGCGTAATAATTGAAATAAATATTGTAAATTTGTTTAGCGATATAAACAAATATGAAAGAATTTTTCTTATTCCAAAATAGATTGATTGAAGCTACCAAGTTTACCTTTAGGCGAAATAGAATCGATTCTATGCCATGGAGTGAGCGTTTGCTTGGTATTTCTGGCGCTCGCGGGGTTGGAAAAACAAGTATGATGCTCCAGCATTTATTGGAAAGCCCGCTTTCTTCCGCCGAAAAGCTGTATGTTTCGGTGGACAATCCATACATACCCTATTCGTCGCTGATTGAACTTGCTAGCATTTTTTATTCTCAGGGAGGCAAGTTGCTTATGCTCGACGAAATACATAAATACCCAAATTGGTCGCAGGAACTTAAAACTATCTACGACACTTTGCCAGCATTGAACGTTGTTTTTTCTGGTTCTACAATCATTCGGCTTATGGATGGCGAAGCCGATTTGAGCCGCCGAGCTCTGATGACGCGCTTAGATGGGCTTTCTTTTAGGGAATATTTGCAGATTCTACTAGATATTGAATTGCCTATTTTGTCGTTGAATGATATTTTGAATAACCATATCGATATTTCACACGAATTATGTGCGCGCTTTCGGCCACTACAATATTTTGGCGAATATTTGAAAAGTGGCTATTATCCATATTCTCTTCAATCGAAAGACACTTATTTGTTGAAACTGGCTTCGGTAATTGGTTTTGTGATTGATACAGAAATGAATGTGCTTTCTCCGCTCGATGCACGAGGTATGCATAAAATGCGACGTTTGCTTAAACTCATTTCTACAGGATTGCCTTATGTTCCTAATATTAGTCAACTGTCTGCAGCCCTAGAATTGAATCGCATTACAATATTAAACTATTTATCGTTGCTCGAAAAGACTGAACTTACCAATAATGTTTATGCTTCGGGTAGTTTTTACGGTCAACTCACCAAGCCAGGCAAGGTGCTTTTAGCGAATACCAATTTGGCCTATGCACTTTCCAACGATCAAGTAAATTCTGGTGCAATAAGAGAGACTTTTGTGGTAAATCAGCTTCGAAGCAGCCATATAGTGGAACTGGCTGGAAAGGCTGATTTTAAAGTTGATGAGCAATTTGTGCTCGAAGTGGGTGGGCGCAGCAAAAGCAAAAAGCAAATTGCAGGTGTTAGCAATGCATTTTTGGTAACCGACGACAGGGAATACGGCTTCAATAATCAGATTCCCTTATGGCTGTTTGGGTTTTTGTATTGACCAAGTACATGTTTTACGAATTTTCTTATACATTTGCACCAAACTCCAAATCAATGAAAAAGTTTACCTTTATTCCAGTAATGGTGCTTGCAGGTCTATTTTTGTTTTCGGCCTGCCTTCAGCATAAAAAAGATGAAAAAAAATCGATGAGTAGCATAAGCGAAGATACAGTTAAGGCAACTAAAGACAGTTTAATAAACCTCTTTGGCAAAGCCGACGAAATGCGTATTTATAAAGGTGTCGATCAGGCTGCCGAGCTTTGGAGAAACGACGATGGCCACGATAGTACATTTGTGAATTTCTGCATGGAAAGTTTTACTCCAAGTGGTCCCGAACTCGATACGCTGTTCGACAGGTTCAATTACTATTTCGAGAACCTGTTTGGACATTACAACATGCTCACCATCGAAATGATGCGCAACCTGCACGAACCACGCGGGAATATTAAACCTATCGACGAAATGTTTGGCTCTTACGATGTTACTGCTCATTTTTCGGAAGATATGTTTGCCAACAAAACAGCTTTTGTGGTTTTGCTCAATTTTCCTCATTATACCTTGCAAGAAAAGAACGAAAATGCTGCAAAGTGGAATGCT
The DNA here is from genome assembly GCA_020720525.1 of Acetofilamentum sp. Classification (GTDB taxonomy): domain Bacteria; phylum Bacteroidota; class Bacteroidia; order Bacteroidales; family DTU049; genus GWF2-43-63. The sequence continues at coordinate 6,523 of DYON01000094.1, read as the reverse complement.
CGCCAATGGGGAATGGCTCGAATGGGCGATATGTTCACCGAACGCGTTCCTGCCAATCTTTTGCTCAAAGCGTCCGAAGTTTCGGTAAACGGCGAAAACTACATTGCATCTTACAATGTTTACATGGGCAATGTGCTCAACAATGAAGGCGAGAAGTATTTTGCCGACGACAAAGTTTTGCTTACCCATTGGGGTTTGCGCGACGAATTAAAATCGAATTATGCCGATTCGAACGGACTTGTCAAGCAAGAAATGATTTACCAGGTGATGCAGCGCATTATCGACCAAAGTATTCCGGAAGTGGTTATCAACAATCCCGATGTGCAATGGAACCCCATGAGCAACAAAGTAACAAAAGATGGCAAAGAAATAGATGCAGCTGCCGAGCCCGACAAACGCTATCAGATATTGCTCAACAATTTCAAAATGCAGAAGGAACTCGACCCTTATTATCCATTCTACGATAATTTTATTGGACGCCAATTCGATGGCGACATGGAAATGGCGCAAGCCGATGTTGAAAAATTGTTTATCGACTTCGTTTCGTCGCCCGCTATCAAAGATATTGGAACTCTCATCAAAAAACGATTGGGCCGCGACCTGCGTCCATTCGATATTTGGTACAATGCTTTTGTATCGCACAATGGATTGAACGAAGACGAACTCGACAAAATCACCCGCAAGCTCTATCCCGACAATGTGGCATTCAACAAAGCAATGGCTGGTTTGCTCAAAAAATTGGGATTCAATGCCGAAAAAGCCGATTATATTGCTTCGTATATTGCAGTAGATCCAGCTCGCGGAAGCGGTCATGCTTGGGGTTCGGCCATGAAAAACGATGTTAGTCATCTTCGTACTCGCATTGCCAACGATGGCATGAACTACAAAGGATACAATATTGCCATTCATGAGTTTGGACACAATGTGGAGCAAACCATTTCGATGCATTTTGTTGACAATTATATGCTTCGGGGTGTTCCCAATACAGCCTTCACCGAAGCATTGGCATTTCTTTTCCAGAAGCGCGATTTGCAATTGCTCGACATGAAAAACACCGATCCACTTGCCGAAGATTACGAAACACTCGAAATTGCTTGGTCGGTTTACGAAATCATGGGCGTGAGTTTGGTTGACATGAATGTTTGGAAATGGATGTACGAACACCCCGAAGCAAATGCAGCCGAACTCAAAGTGGCTGTAATGGATATTGCAAAAGATATTTGGAACAAATATTACGCGCCAGTGTTTGGAGTGAAAGATCAAACCATTTTGGCAGTTTATAGCCACATGATTGAGAATCCACTCTATTTGTCGGCCTATCCAATTGGCTATCTAATTCAGTTTCAAAACGAACAATTCATCAAAGACAAGAATTTTGCCGACGAAATCATTCGCATTTATTCGCAGGGTCGTCTTACTCCCGATGCGTGGATGATTCAAGCAACAGGCAAAAAATTGTCGTCGCAACCGCTACTCGAAGCTGCTTCGGAATCGGTGAAAAATATCGATAAGTAGAAATATTTTCTCACACTTCTAAAGCTGTCAGGTGCCTTTGAGGTGTCTGACAGTTTTGCTTTTAATCCAACATCACCAAATAGTTGTTGTGCGTCTCATGATGCGTGACCAATTGATTCACATTACAATTTTTCAACACAAGCCAATTACAACCAAATTGGTAAATGCCGACAGAATTATTGAGCCAAATTTCAATTCTCATTGGTATTTAGTGGAGAAGAAATTATTTGTATTTTTGCGCATGCCCGAAAATAAAGACAGCAAATTGTTTTATTCCATTGGAGAACTGACCGAACGATACAAAGTTCAGCCATCGACACTGCATTTTTGGGAGAAGCAGTTTCCCGAATTGCAACCCAAACGCAACAAAAAAGGCAACCGATTTTATACCGAACAAGATATTTTGCTGCTCGACACCATTTATTATTTAACCAAAGACAAAGGCTACACCATCAAAGGTGCTCGCGAGCGGCTCAAAACCGACCGTAAAAAGCTCGAACGAAATGCCACTATTCGTTCTACCCTTGTGCAAATGCGCGATTTTCTAAAAGAGTTGCAGAAAAAACTCGACACAAAAAATTCCGCAGATGCTGGTGTTTCTGCGGAATAAATGAGAGATATATTTTGTAGAAATCAGTCGGTATATCCTGCTTCGCTTTTCCAATCGGAGAAATAAATCACCAAATCGGCTTCGCTTTTCCAATCGGTGAAATAAACCACCCAGTTGGCTTCGCTTTTCCAGTCGGTGAAATACCAAATACCCGATTCGGGAGTTGCTTCGCTTTTCCAGTCGGAAACATAAACAACCATGTCGGCTTCGCTTTTCCATTCGGAAACATAAACAACTTTGTCGGCTTCGCTCTTCCATGTGGTTTTATAAACAACCTGTGCATCGGCAAAAGCATACACAAAAAGGAAGAAAATAAAAATGTAAATAGTTTTCATGGCTTTGGGTTTTTGGAGTTAAGCGAAAAATATCAAAAACTATACCAAGTATTAAAATCGAATGAGGATGGTATGCTTCTAAACACTACTATCCGAAACTTTAGAAATTGAAATGCTTGAGAATCTCATATTTTTGTAGGTTCACAAAAACTTTCAAAGCAAAGAAATTTATAATTATCATCAAAAGCCCTTGCCTTGCATTTCATTGTTATTGCAGCAAACGTGAACTTACTTATACAAGTTTTCTCAATAATTTTACGAAAAAAGTCGTCTAAAACCAATATCTTTGGAAAAATTTTGACTGGTTTTCAAAAAATATCACAACTAGCAGGAGCATCGATGCCCTTTGTGTTTTTTGTCTCGTTCGACAAAAGACAGGTTATGATTTTCACCACAGAAGAGGCTGAAAAAGCTGGTATTCGTTTCGAGGTGAATCACCAAAAATGGGATTCATCAACTAAATTGCATACCATTCAAAATTTGAATCCACTTTTCATTGATGAAGAAAGCTATAAGATAGGTTTCGACCTAGTTGTAAAAAACATTTTTCTTGGCAACAGTTATTTACTGAACTACACCTTATGCACTCCAGTATATCCAACAATTAGGGCCGAAGAAATATTTTTGATATCTAAAGCTAAATACAAAGCTATATTTCCAGGAAAATTTGTCTTCTTTAGTCCTGAAACCTTTATCCAAATAAATTCTGAAAACCGTATTTTCACCTTTCCCATGAAGGGGACATCCGATATCGAAACCGATTCGGAAGGAGAAATTCTACTCAACAATTCCAAAGAAAATGCCGAACACAGCACCATTGTCGATCTCATGCGCAACGATTTGGCTTTAGTTGCCAGCGATATCAAAGTAGATCAATTCAAGTATATCGAGCCCATTATAGCAGGCTCTGGAAAACGCTTGTGGCAAATGAGTTCGGCCATTTCGGGTCAATTGTCCAATAATTGGAAAAATCGATTGGGCGAAATACTTTTTGCGCTGCTTCCAGCCGGAAGTATCAGTGGCGCGCCAAAGCAAAAAACACTCGAAATCATCAACGAAGCCGAAGCATGCAACCGTGGATTCTATACAGGAATAGCAGGGATTTTTGACGGAAATACACTCGATACTTGTGTTATGATTCGATTTATCGACACGGAGAAGGAACAATATGTATATCACAGCGGAGGTGGGATAACTTCGCTCAGCGATTACAAAAAAGAGTACAATGAATACAAGCAAAAAATTTATATTCCCGTTTTTTGAGACTATATGCGTTGAAAATGGTCTTATTCGTGCTCCCGAACTCCATTTGGAGCGCATGAGAGCTACCAGCCTCAAAACCTGGGGCAAATTCATGCACACCAACATTTTTGACAACACAGATGTTCCTACGCATCTTTGTAGTGGGATTACCAAACTTAATGTTTTTTACAACGAAAGCAGCCTCGAAATTGCCTTTTCCATTTACCAACCACGAAAAATTGAAAAAGTGAAGCTTGTGGCAGCTCCTACCCAGTTGAACTATAGACACAAATACACCGATCGCGATGTTCTTGACAATTTACTCAATCAATCTGGATCCGATGAAATAATCATTGTTAGAAACGGAGCAATTACAGACACTTCGAAAGCGAATATTGTTTTTAAAAAAGATGGTAAACTCTATACTCCCAACACTTTTCTACTCAATGGAACCATGCGGCAATATTTACTTAGCAAAGGGGAAATATCAGAAAAAATCATTTTAGCGGAAGACATACACCAATTTGATGCGATGTATTTCGTAAATGCGATGAATCCGTTGGTAAATTCTTGCAAATACGATTGTAAATTAATTCAGTAATCCATTTTAGGATCTCACTACATCGTATTCCCAGTTGCCAGTAAGACGAATAATGGTAGAAGGGCGAATATTCGAAATCACATTTTGCTTGTAAACAACAGCATAATCGACTTTTGAAACAATATGCTGACTGATATCGGGGAAAACAGTAGGAGCAGGTTCGCCAGAAACATTTGCCGAAGTAGAAACGATAGGTCCACCATAAGCTTCAATCAAACGCCTACAAAACAAATCGCGCACTATACGAATAGCAATGGTGCCATCAGGCGCAATAAGATTGTGGGCCAAATTTCGGGCATTCGGATAAATAATTGTAAGCGGAGTCTCAACTTGTTGAATTAGATCGAATGCCACTGGTGGAATATCTTTGACATAATATGAAAGTTTAGCCACATCGTCGAGTAAAACAATAAATGATTTTGATTCTTCGCGTTGCTTTATTTCAAAAACACGCTTCACGGCTTTCACATGCAGTGCATCGCAACCAAGCCCCCAAATAGTATCGGTAGGATACAAAATTACACCATGCTTTTTCAGCACTTCAACACTTTTCTCAATATCAACTTTAAATTCTGACATAATCCTTTATACCTTCAAGCAATTGTTTGGTTTCAATTTTTGTTCCACAGTTGAAATGTTTTTCGGGGCACACACGATGCCCATGTACACCACAAGGTCTGCAATTCAATTTTTCAGTCACCTCAACAATGAAAGAAAAATCGCTCAATGGAGTAAATCCAAATTCGGGAATGGTGCTACAAAACACCGTAGTAACAGGAGCGTTGACAGCCGAAGCTATATGAGTTGGAGCGCTGTCGTTGCAATAATTCATCAAAGCTTTTTGCATTATCCAAGCCGTTTCGTTTATTGAAAGTTTTCCGCAAAGGTTGATGGTATTTTTAACACGTGTCAAAGCAATTCTCTCAGCTAAATCGAAATCGGTAGCAGCCCCCAACAAGATCAAGTCGAAATGGACAGGTAATAATGAAGCAAGCTCAATCCATTTTTCAATAGGGAACATTTTAGTTTGCCACAGCGATCCTGGAAAAATAGTTATTACTTTTTGATTGTCATTCAGCAACAAATTGCTGTTTGCAGGTTCTTTGGGTGTAATAACAGGTCGATTCAAAACAATATCGGGCAAACACAATCGACCCAGTTCAAGATTTCGGTTTGTTTCATGAACATTGTTTAGCGTGTGAGAAATTTTCTTATTGAACAAAAACGAAAACGGGTTCTGCTTAAAACCCACTTTCATATTCGCTTTCGAGAAGGCAGCAATAAAACCAGAAGAAGCAAAGCGATGCAAATTAATTAGAAAATCGTATTTGTTTTTTCGTACAAGTTTCAATAAATAAAAGAGGTTTTTATACTTTGCTGCTGATTTATCCCACGACAATACAATATCAACAACCACATTATGAGCCAACACAGCTTCGTTTTGTTTTTTAACCAGCATTGTAATTGAAGAATCGGGATAATGTTTTTTTATTGAATTTGCGAGCGCCGAAGCCAAAACGACATCGCCAAGAGAAGCAGTTTGTATAATAAGTATTTTAAGCATTGCAGGAGCAAAAGTAATTATAAAGTGGAGAGTAGCGGACAAAAAAAAACCCTGAAAAGTAAATTTCAGGGTTTATAATAAAGATTGGCGACGACATACTCTCCCACTTTCGTAGTACCATCTGCGCAGGTGGGCTTAACGACTCTGTTCGAAAAGGGAAGAGGTGAGCCCCACCGCAATAGTCACCAAAAGGTCTTAATGCGCTAGTTTAGCAAATACAATAATTGACAATAAAGAGAAAGGCAAGAAAAAGAGTTTGTTCTGACTAAGAAAGCTACGGGTAATTAGTACTGCTCGGCTTTGCCATTACTGACTTTACACCTACAGCCTATCAACGTCGTAGTCTTCGACGACCCTTAAAGGAATTCTCATCTTGAAGCAGGCTTCGTGCTTAGATGCTTTCAGCACTTATCCATTCCGCACGTAGCTACCCTGCGATGCAGCTGGCGCCACAACAGGTACACTAGAGGTGCGTCCATCCCGGTCCTCTCGTACTAAGGACAGCACTTCTCAAAATTCCAACGCCCACCACAGATAGGGACCGAACTGTCTCGCGACGTTCTGAACCCAGCTCGCGTGCCACTTTAATAGGCGAACAGCCTAACCCTTGGGACCTTCTCCAGCCCCAGGATGTGACGAGCCGACATCGAGGTGCC
>DYON01000438.1 GCA_020720525.1 Acetofilamentum sp. | reverse complement strand
TGAAAATATTTAAAATAATCTCCGTCTTGTCTTTGATGTTGGCCATTTCGCCATCATTGTCGGCACAGGTTCCCGTAACCAAATCGACCGAAATTCAAATTATCGACGGCAAAGCCTTCTATATTCACGAAGTACTAAAAGGTCAGACTTTGTTCTCCATTTCCAAAGCTTATGGTGAATCGGTCGATAAAATAAAAACAATCAATAAGCTTCAATCCGACGATCTTCAATTGGGCTTTTTGCTTAAAATTCCAGTTAGCGACAACAGTACAGGGCAAGTTGTGCAGTCGAACGGTGGCGAAATGACATCCGAAAATTATGTGGTAAAAAAGGGAGAATCGCTTTATAAAATTGCAGCTATCTACAGCACAACAGTTGAAAATATTCGGAAACTTAATCCCGGAATTTCCGAAAATTTATCCGAAGGTCAGATTATTAAAGTTCCAGTTCCTGTATCGAAAGAGCCTATTGTAAAAGCCAAAATTCATGTTGTAGCAAAAGGCGAAACGCTTTATAGCATTGCTAAAAAATACCTGCTCACACTCAACGAACTCAAGAATCTTAATCCTGGTTTAGAAACCGATATTGTACCCGATCAGCAAATCATTGTTGGCTACAACGAAGTGAAACTCGATGCCAATGGTGTTGCCGATACATGCGATTGCAAAAATCCAAAAAGACTAACCGAATATAATGTGGCTTTGCTGATTCCTCTTTATCTCGAAAAGAGTTCGTCACGAACCTACAATACCGAAAACAAAGATAAAAACGAATGGTACCAGAATATTACTTTCAGCTACATCCAATTTTATGAAGGTATGCAGATTGCTCTCGATACATTGAAATCTGCCGGATTGAAAGTGAATCTTTATGTTTTCGATTTCGACGATTCCGAAGCCAAGTTTACCAAAACCATGAGCAATCCCGATTTGAAAAAGATGAATTTGATTTTGGGTCCGTTCCAAGGTAAATATCTCGATACCATCAGCAGTTTTAGCCATCAGAACAAAATACCTATGGTAAGTTGCTTTTTGAGCAGTCTTGTCAATCTCCAACAAATCAATCCTTACTATTTCAATCCTGTTACCAGTATTGGAAATCAAATGAGTGCCTTATCAAATTATTTCTCGACCGACAAGAAAGATGCGAATCTGATTATTGCATACCAGGCATCCGATATCGAAAAAAATGCAGCAATGGCACTCGATTCATTTTTGCGAATGAACGATTATCCTTCGTGGAGTTTGGTGAATCTGAACGAATTGGGTTTGAAGGGTGCAACTTCGAAAATGAGTGGTAGTAAGGAAAATGTACTTGTTTTTCTTGCCAATGGCGATATGTATATCGAAACGTCTATTCGTTCGCTTAACGATATAAAAAAGACATACAATATTACGTTTTTTGGACTTCCGGGCTGGCTTGGCTACGAGAATATAGATCTTGAGTTTTTGGAATTTCTCAACACTCATTTTTTCTCAAGTTCATTCATCGATTATGAGCGGCAAGAAGTTCGCGATTTTGCCCGAAAATTTCAGAAACGCTTCAAAGCCGACCCCGATAAGCAAGCGTTCTTGGGTTACGATATTTCTTTGTTTTTCTTGTCGGCGCTCAACAACTATGGAACCGATTTCCCTTCGTGTATAGCCGAACACAATGCCGCTACATTGGCTACCGATTTCAAGTTTG
>DYON01000093.1 GCA_020720525.1 Acetofilamentum sp. | reverse complement strand
ACGTCCATGATGCTTTTCGAGCGCCTTGCTAATAATTTCCTTTTCTTTTTTCTCGAGCGATAGCGATTCTTCAACTTCTTCGTGATAATCGACCTGTATATCGTTGAGCGGAATTTTTTGATTGGAATAGTTGCTTTTCTCTTCCGCAAAATGGGGCTGATAAAAATCGGACTTCACAGGGTAGTTTTCAACAACTGCATTTGCCTGAGGAACACCAATATTGGTAGGATTGATTCCAGTGGCCGAAATAATTTCGGAAATGAGCTTTTTCATGTCGCCCATATCTTTTTTCATATCGAAGAGAACCTTGTAGAGCAGTTCGCGCTCGCTTAAACCCTCGTTGCCTGCAAATTCGCGATGCAAAACTGGAAGGGTTGATTGGGTAAATTCGACAAGATAGTTTTGCAGTGTTTCGGCTGTAACATCGCGTGTTTGCTCGATGATTGAAATTTGCTCGGTAATGTTTTTGAGTTGCCTAACATTTCCCGACCAGTAGCTCTGCATCAACAGCCGAGCTGCATCGTCTTGCAACACAAGAGGCGGCATGCGATATTTTTCGGCAAAATCGGCTGCAAATTTTCGAAAAAGCAATACAATATCGTCGCGACGTTCGCGCAATGGTGGAATTTGAATTGGAACAGTATTTAACCGGTAGTAAAGATCTTCGCGAAATTTACCCTGCCCAATTGCTTCGAGAAGCTTTACATTGGTTGCGGCAACCACTCTAACGTCGGTTTTAATCACCTTACTCGAGCCAACGCGCATAAACTCGCCCGATTCGAGTACACGCAACAACCTAACCTGTGTGCTCAGCGGCAATTCGGCAACTTCGTCGAGAAAAATAGTCCCTCCATTGGCAACCTCGAAATAGCCTTTACGTGCTTCGTGAGCTCCAGTAAAAGAGCCCTTTTCGTGTCCAAACAATTCGCTATCGATGGTTCCCTCGGGAATTGCACCACAGTTTACAGCGATGAAAGGGCCATGTTTGCGACTGCTAAAGTGGTGTACAATTTTAGGAAAAACTTCTTTCCCTGTTCCACTTTCGCCGGTTATTAATACGGTAAGGTCGGTAGGAGCAACTTGACGGGCAACATCGATTGCTCGATCGAGTGCAAGAGAATTGCCTATGATTCCAAAACGTTGTTTTATGCTGATAATGTCGTTCATTCTATTAATTGAAAAAGAAGTGCTAAATTACAAAAAAGTGACAATATAGCAAAAAACTATGACATTTTTTCCGATTTTTCAAGATTTTCACCAGAAATAGCTTTGGTAAACACCATCACTTCCACTACAAGAAAAATCAAATAAAGCGAAACAAAATAAAGAATGTCGCTTAGTGCGTCGATTTCGAAACCCATAATAAGCACAAGAGCGAAAATCATGGCCAACAACATTTTTCCTGTTGTAAGAGCCATAAAGATAAGTGCCCTATTTTCTGGTTTAGCTTTCATCGACCTTAAAAAAACAAAGAACGATAGAGCATAAATAAATGCAACAAATGCAAATTCTGGAATCCAATTTTCAGAGTACAGCTCGGGAAGAAACAGAAAAACCAATGCGCTTAATAAAACAACAGCTACCAAAGCCATTCCATACCATTTCCAAACAAAATTCACGTTCATTTTTTTCGATTCAAATCTTTAATAATAAGATACAACGAAGCTACAACCGACAATGGAGCAACTGTAATTGTAAACCACGGTGTGTTGCTGCCTAGGTAATCGTCGAGCCACACTGCTCCCCAAGTACCAAGACCAATAATTGCCATCATCTCGAAAGCGAGGCCCGAATAGCGCGCAAAATCAGCGGCCTGCCTCTTGGGGTCTTTTGATTGCTTCGGCATTGTAGGAGGAAATAACTTCTTTGTTTACATTTGCCGACATCGAGCAATTTCCGGTAAACAATGCACCAGGCTCAATACTAATTTTTTGGGTGTGTATATCGCCAATTATTTTGGCCGACGATTTAATCACGAGCAATTCCGACACATGAATATGACCTTTCACAGTTCCACTCACATCGGCATTTTGACAATTTATCTCGCCTTCAACACTTCCCGAAACCCCAATAACCACCTTCCCTTTGCCATGCAGTTTTCCATTAATAGTGCCATCAATACGAATATCGCCATTTGCTTTAACATCGCCAATAATAACGGTGCCTGCACCAATTAGGTTAATATTCGGGGTTTGCGGTTCGGGAGTAATTGTCTTTGCCATAAAACGACTATGTTTTCGGGTTAATTATTCAGGTAATAACGGGAGAAAAATTCGAGATACTGGGTTTCGTTTTTCGACTTGTAGAAAACCGGGTAATTGGTGGTGCTGATAACAAATGCAATGGGCGAGCCTTTGCCAATCACATTTTGCAATTCGGCATCGTTGAGTGTGTACTGATAGTATTTCGAGCCATAGGTTTTTGTTTTGAAGTGGCTAACCGAAACCATGATACGCTCGTCGGTGAGGTAAAGGCTACTCACATTGAGTTTGTCGGCACTGAAATATTTTTTATCGAAATCGGAAAAAGCAGCTTTCACTTTATTAACACTAACATCTTTTGAGTTGAGCAAACATACAAAAATATGAATTTCGTCTTCGGCAGATGGTTTGTACATTTCGGCGTCTTCGGTATTGTTTGACACATTGGTTCCGTCGTCGGAAATTGAAGAACTGCCTCCACCCAAATATGCAAGTAAATCGTCGCTTCGTTTTTTTACATCGCCACTGTGATGATCCGAAACAGCTTTGAGAAGCACTTTTAATGTATCGTTGCCATAAATATTTCCAAGGCTAAGTGCTCTGATGAAATCGAAACGTGCAAGCAATGTGGGTTCTTTGAACACGGCCAAAGCCGAATCGGCTCTCGAAACCACTTTGTGATAACTTCCACCATTGAAAAGTAAATAGGTGCCTTCGTAGTAGTCTTCGCCCACATCTTTCTGCGAAGCTATTTTGTTCCAATAGTCGGGATCGGACAAAATACGGGCATAATCGCTATCGGGATATTGCGAAATAATGAGATTTTTATAATACTGTGCTCGCGGTTCGTTGTTGAGACTTTTGTTCGATGAGTAGAGCATATAATAAGCATCGAGCTTGAATGTCGATTCGGTAAAGCGCGAAATCAATGTTTCATGAGCTTTAATGGCTTCGGCAAATTCCGACAAATCGGTTTTGTAAATTCGTCCCAGATTGAAATACGCCGCTTCGATACGTTTGTTCGAGGCTTCCATTTTTTCGGGAGTTAGCGGAATATCTTTCAAATAGTAGCTCCTGTCGCGTGGGTTTTTTGCAGCAGTAGCCGAATCGCCCGTTGCAACACTGTCGGTATTGGTTTCGTCGAAGCCAAAATCGACCACCGTTTTATTCGACAAACGCCAGAGGGCGTCGAGCTGTCGTTCGCCCCATTTCTTCAAAAACTCCGATTTTCCGAAAGCAACCGTGGCTGCATTGTAGAAATACCAGTTGCTGTTGGTGCTAGCAACATTTTGCTGATTGCTGTTGTTGGCAGCCGTGAGTTTGTTGCGCTCGGCTTGTTTGCGAATTTCTTCCTGTTTCACATATTCGGCTATCAAAACATCGATGGCTCCGTTGCGTTCAACTTCCGACATGGCAGCAAGGTTTTGCAGCGAATCTTCGAGTTCGATGGTAAGCAAATTCTTCACTAAATCGCTAAGCACATCGTAGCGAGTTTTTATTGCGTCGTAATTGGGAAAGTCTTTGGGCAAAACAGTCATACAAGTATCGTAGTAGCCTTGCGAAACTTTGTATTCTCGTTTTTCGAAATAGATATCGGCCAGTTTCAAATAGGTAATCGATTTCTGGTAGTAATTGGAAGTGCTAAATTTTGCCGACTTCTTCAAGTACTCAATCCCTTCTGGCTCTTGCTTGTCTTTAAAAGCAATATTTGCTAAGGCAAAATAAATTTCGTCGCGGTAATCGTCGTTTTTGCTGTCTTTGAGCATTTTCATGAGTTCTTTCACAATAGCAGCACTGCTTCCACTTCCAGCATCGTAGCATTGTGCTGCAAAAACTCTGGCATGAAAAGCAATTTCGTATTTGGGATTCTTCTTAAGAACCTGCTGATAAGTTTCAAGAGCAAGCGAATTTTTCTCGAGTCGTTGATATACTTGGGCAAGTATAAACATGAGTCGAGTTCTTGTCTTTTTGTTGTGGTTGAGTTCGATTGCCGATTTGAGATAATCGACAGAGCCTTCCAAATCGCCAGTTTTAATAAGATAATCGGCTTTTACCATCGGAAAAAGCTTGCGGGTGCTTTTTGGGAGTCCACCTTCGTTGAGCTGATTTTCAACAATCGAAAGATAAGGGCCTGGCTTGCTCAATTTCTTTTTGGCAATCATCGAACGAGCCATCCACAAATACGCTTCGAAACGCTCAGGATTTTTATTGTACTTCTTGGTCACAAAATCGAACGAGCTAAAAGCCTTATCGTAGTCGCCTTTGTAGAAACTTGCTTTTCCAATAAGCAGGTAAGAATCGTCGATCCACTTCACATTCTCAACGCCCTTAAATTCCATGCTGTGTTTGCTTATCACTTTCATTGCCTTTTCAGTGGCTCTGTCCATCAATGGCGAAATACTTTGAATGTCTTTTTCGGAGCCTTCTGAAAAAATTTCAAGAATCTGTGTGTAGTTGTCGCGATGCGCAATCGACAAATTATTCACGCCCTCTTTCAATGCTTCAGTTCCGTTGAAGAAAGCATTGTAATGCGATGTGAGATTATGGTACGACCGACGCATCATAGTGTTTTTCTTAGTAGAACACGATGACGCTACGATAGCAAGCGCAAGAAGGAGAAATGTGAACCTCATGCTGGCAATTTGGTCAGATAACGTTTAAAGGGCAAATTTATTATTTTTTGGCGAATTATGGAGTAGAATTATGTTTTTGCGATATTTTATTCTAAAAAATTTATAGTCTGTCTAAAAATATAATTTTTCTTTTCACTGATACTAAACAAACATTTTCAACCGCAGAGTACGCCGAAAAAACTCCTGTACACACCTTTCTAAGAGGTCAGCAGAGAAATACGGATTTTACAATGTCAATTTATTCAAATGCACGAAAACGAAATAATAGAGAAAATTATTGGGTGCGCAATTGAAGTGCAAAAGTCGCATGTTGTCATGAGCAATAGAAATTCAGACAGTTTCTAAACGCAATTATTTTGTAAGTTTGAAGCTCCAAATCATTCATTGTTGAACGACGCCGCCGAAAACATCAAACAAAAACTTATCACACTCCCCTCGAAGCCTGGAATTTATCAGTATTTCGACGAAGATGGAGTGATCATTTATGTTGGGAAAGCCCGCAATCTGAAAAAGCGGGTTTCGTCGTATTTTCACAAAGAACACGATAGCGCCAAGCTGCGCCTACTGGTTCGCAAAATTGTGAATATCGAAACCATGGTTGTAAACAGCGAATTCGATGCGCTGTTGCTCGAAAACAATCTCATCAAGCAATACCAACCTCGCTACAACGTTTTGTTGAAAGACGACAAAAAGTATCCATGGATTTGCGTTACCACAGAGCCTTTTCCGCGCATTTTTTCGACCCGCTCGCGCGATATTAAAGCAGCTGAGTATTTTGGTCCCTATCCTTCGAGTCGAATGGTGAAAGCCTTAATTGATATTATTCGGAAACTTTTCACGCTTCGAACTTGTAAGCTCAATCTGACGGAAGACGGAATTGCAAAAAACCGCTTCCGGTCCTGCCTCGAACAACAATTGGGCAATTGCTTAGCGCCCTGCATCGGACTTCAGGCAAAAAGCGATTACAACGAAATGATTGCGAGTGCACGCATGATTTTGAAAGGGAATTTGCGTCCTGTGATACAACAACTCAAAACCAATATGTTGCAATATGCAAGCGAGCTTGAGTTCGAAAAAGCCCAAAAAGTAAAAGACAAGCTCGAATCGCTCACCATGTACCAAGCCAAATCGGGTGTAACGTTCGAAAAACTTGGCAATGTGGATGTTTTTTCGGTGGTAGCCGACTCCGATTATGGTTTTGTGAATTTTCTACGTCTTTTGAACGGAGCAATCATTCAAGGTCACACATTCGAGCTTCGCAAAAAAATGGACGAAACCGATACCGAATTGCTCATGGTAGCTTTTGGCGAATTTTTGTCGCTCAACGGAAGTTTTGCCCCACTCGTTTTGTTGCCATTTGCGGTTGATATCGAAATTCCAAGCGTGAAATTCGAAACGCCGCAGAAAAGCGACAAAAAACAATTGCTCGATCTATCGCTGAGCAATGCCCGGCAATTCAAAGCCGAGCAAAGCAAAAAGCGCGAACTCATCGACCCCGAGCGACATAGTAAGCGAATAATGCAAACCATGATGACCGATTTGCATCTGGGCAAATTGCCCGAACATATTGAATGTTTCGACAATTCGAATCTTCAAGGAACCGACCCAGTGGCATCGTGTGTGGTTTTCCGCAATGCAAAAGCAGCAAAAAGCGAATATCGCATTTTCAATATAAAAACAGTGGTTGGCTCCGACGATTTTGCAAGTATGACCGAAGCTGTTACACGCCGACTTAAACGATTGCAAGACGAAAACTTGGAGCTCCCCGACCTGCTGATTGTTGATGGTGGCAAAGGTCAGTTAAGTGCAGCAGTAGAGGCTCTCGATTATTTGCAACTCCGGCACATTGTACCAGTTATTGGCATTGCAAAACGATTAGAAGAGATTTATTTCCCTGGCGATACTCTTCCCATTTACATCGATAAACGAAGCGAGACCTTAAAATTGATACAACGAATGCGCGACGAAGCACACCGCTTTGGCATTAAACACCATCGAAACAAGCGCAGCAAAAATCTGATAAAAACCGAACTTACCACCATCGCTGGAATTGGAAAAGTTTTGTCGGAAAAGCTTCTTGTACAATTTGGTTCTGTGGAATCGATCCGAAATGCATCTATCGACGAAATATCGGCAATTACAGGAAACAAGAAGGCGTTGGAATTACAATTGGCATTGCAAAAACTCAAAAAATAATTCAAATAGAATTTAAAACCAACAGATTGAGAGCAGAATTTTTTTTTCAAAAACCCCTCAATCACAAAAATCGGTTTATATTTGCTTTTTGAAAACATTCAAAAACCAAATGTACATGGAAAAACAGTTTCAGCTTTGCCCGAATCCGCTTGTGAAGCACCTCCAAAAAAACCCGAAAGAGTTTACCGTAGAAGACATTATCAGTTATATTGCTCATGCCGATATTAAAATGATAAGCTTTCATTATGTTGGTGGCGATGGTCGAATAAAGACACTTAATTTTGTAATTACTGGCGAAGAGCAGCTTCGTATGTTGCTTCAGTCGGGCGAACGTGTCGATGGAAGCAGTTTGTTTTCGCACATGGAAACTGGTTCGAGCGATTTGTATGTTGTTCCTAAATTTCGTACAGCCTTCATTAATCCTTTTTCGGATATTCCAACCTTGGGAATGTTTTGCCGCTACTTCGACAAAGATGGATATCCGTTGCAAGCAAGTCCAGAAAATGTACTCATAAAAGCACATGCCGAACTTGTTGAAAAAACTGGACTTTCCATGCATGCCATGGGCGAGCTGGAATATTATATCATCAGCGAACGCGACGATCTTTTTGCCGCAGTCGATCAAAAAGGCTATCACGAATCGTTTCCATTCACCAAGTGGGAAGATTTGCGCAAAGAAGCCATGCTTTACATTGCACAAATGGGCGGAAAAATCAAATATGGACATTCGGAAGTAGGCAATTTTAGCGATGAATACTACAACTACGAACAAAACGAAATTGAATTTGTTCCAACCGATATCGAAGAAGCAGCCGAACAATTGCTGCTTGGAAAATGGATTCTTCGTTCGCTTGCATACAAATATGGTGTTTCGCTCAGTTTTGCCCCAAAAATCACGGTTGGTAAGGCTGGTAGCGGATTACACATTCACATGAAGCTGCTCAAAGATGGTGTAAGCGTTATGAACGACGAAAATGGGTTGAGCGAAATTGCACGCCGAGCTATTGCAGGAATTTTAGAGCTTTCGCCATCGCTCACCGCTTTTGGCAACACGGTTCCTACAAGCTATTTGAGATTGGTTCCTCATCAGGAAGCGCCAACCAACATTTGCTGGGGCGATCGCAACCGCTCGGTGCTGGTGCGTGTTCCGCTGGGTTGGTCGGGCAATGCTTCAAAAATGACTACCATTGCCAATCCCACAGCAGAAGAAGGAAAATTTAGTTATCGCGAAAAGCAAACTTTCGAGTTCCGTTGTCCCGATGGTTCTGCCGATATTTATTTGCTGCTGGCTGGACTCACCGTGGCTGTTCGACACGGATTGACCGACTCCGAAGCACTTAAAAAATCGCAAGAAACGTATGTTGATGTCAATATTTTCCATGCCGAACACAAAGATGTTGCGGCAAGATTGAAACAGCTACCAATTTGCTGTTCCGAATCGGCATCCGAGCTCGAAAAACAAAAAGCAGTATTTTTAGAATCGGGTATTTTCCCCGAGCGACTCATCAACTCGCTTCTTACTAAACTTCGCAGCTACGACGATGATGGATTAAGCGAAAAACTGTACAAATTGCCCGATCAAGATCGCATTGCAGCCATTGCCGATTTGGTTGAAAAGCATTTGCATTGCTAGTTAGTCTGCGTTTTCATTTTTCTTAACGAAACATTTAAGCTGTTTTAGGCACAATATTTGTAAATTGCCGTCCTTTAACAAACAAAATTGTCATGAAAACAAAATTGATTCTCTCGGCCATTCTTTTTTTGGTCATAACAGCAGCGAGCTACGTTTCAGTGAAAGCACAAAGTTGGGAAGTAATCGGAAAGAAAACTGTAAACTACGCAGTTGATCACGATGAAATGATTGTAACTTCAGCTCGCGGCGATTTCAAAGCCATTAAAATTAGAGTAACCAAAGCAGCATTGAATATGCATCGCTGTGTTGTTCATTTTGGCAATGGTTCGCAGCAGGAGATAGAGCTTAAAAACAATTTTGCACCTGGAAGCGAAAGTCGTATTATCGACCTTAATGGAAGCGACAGGGTAATTAACCGCATTACATTTTGGTACGACACTAAAAATCATGCACCTCGCAGAGCAGTTGTAACGGTTTTTGCAAAAAATTAGAATTAACGATTGTTTTTTTTAGCGCTCTGGCAATTCCTGTCGGAGCGTTTTGTTTTTAGATGAAGAGTCAGGCTCTTCTTGGTAGTTTTAGAGTTTTTTTGCTTTTTAGTCACTTCTTTTTGCAATTCATCGAGATACGCAAACTCTTCGTTGAGTGATTGTATAGTTTCACAACGTTGTTGTTAAAAAAACGGGACACATTTATTTTATGCAGATTTAAGGAACCTACCAAAAAACTTTTTAAAT
>DYON01000437.1 GCA_020720525.1 Acetofilamentum sp. | reverse complement strand
CCAACAATTAAACCCGCAATATAAACTCTAAAAATCATAAATCATGACAAAAATTAGTTTCTTAGTATTAGCATTAGTAATGAGTGTTTTAACCTTAAAAGGACAAGTCCCAACCGTTCAAGATTGCATGGGGGCAATTCCGATTTGCAATTCTGTTTTTCATGAAGCAAATGCGTATCTCGGAACAGGAAATTACCCTTTGGAGATTAACTCTGAAACATCATGTTTGAGTTTCGGCGAAAAAAACGATGTGTGGTATATTTTTACCGTACAACAAAGCGGAACTCTGAGCTTCGAAATTACGCCCGACAATATTGATGATGATTACAACTGGGCTGTGTACAACCTCACAAATGCGAGTTGTGCGGATATTTTTACCGACCCTTCTTTGGAAATATCGTGTAATTCTTCGACAACTACCGGTGTAACAGGTCCGAATAACTCAGCGGGAGACCAGTGTGAGCCTGCTTTTCTAGTGAACATAGGGGAAACTTATGTGATAAATGTGAGCAACGAAATGGCTGTGCCGGGTTTTACCATTGATTTCTCAGCATCGACCGCGAATATTTATGACCAAACCAACCCAGAACTTTTATCGGTAAACCCGGTAGAATATTGCGATTCGACGAAAATTACGTGCCGTTTTACGGAAAATATTCAATGCGGCAGCTTACATCCGGAAGATTTTCAAATATTTCCGGCCACAGGAACAACATACATTGTAACAAGCGTAACCTCGGAAAGTTGCGAACTCGGCGCACAGTACGGCATCGACTTTGTCATCAGTTTTCAACCCAAACTTGCCTTAGGCGATTATTTGGTAAACGTAGATCCGCACGACGAATTTTCTGTGTTGGACAATTGCGGAAACCAAGCCGTTCCGGGTTTCTATATTTTTGCCACCGAAAGCGGCTACGAAATTTCGGTGGACAAGGACGATGTAAGCTGCCACAACTATACAGACGGAACAATTGATGCTTCATTGCCGGGCTCGGAAGGAAACGTCTGGTATTCGTTTAACAACGGAGCTTATGCAATAGGCACAGGAACTTACACGAATTTAAGTCCGGGAATTTATCCGATAAAAGCAAAAACTGAAAACAACTGTGTTGCCGAAACAGAGGTTGAAATTCTTAATCCGCCGCAAGCCTTTGCCGATGGAGGGTCCGACGGTGTTACGGTAAATTCATATTACAATTTAAACGGACTTCCCTCTCCGGTAGGCACGGGAACATGGTCTGCAAACGAACCTTACGTATATTTTGAGAATGTTCACGCTTCATCTACAATTGCCTACAACTTATTGCCCGGTACAACAATCTTTACATGGACGGTGGACAACGGTGTTTGCGGAATTTTTATGGATGATGTGGTGGTAAATTATTTCAACTTATTTCCGGTAGCAAACGATGATTTTAATTCCGTAAACGAGGGCGGCACCCTCAACGGCTCAACGGTTTTGACCAATGATACCGGTCTGGGCGACGGCGGAATCACCGTAACTTTGGACACCGATGTATCAAACGGAACTTTAAACTTGAATAACGACGGCACATACACCTACGCTCCCGATGCAGACTTCAACGGTTCGGATTTCTTCACCTACCAAGTCTGCGACGCAGACGGCGATTGCGACATCGCAACCGTAACAATCACAGTAACTCCGATTTTCAATGTAGATATTGATTTACAAATAACT
>DYON01000436.1 GCA_020720525.1 Acetofilamentum sp. | reverse complement strand
CGCACCAAGTTCCGGTGGCTTGTTCTCCGAAAATTTTACGAACGGGCATGTATGACAGTGTTGTAACGTTTGAAGTTAAAACATTATTATCAAAATTTGTTTCACCGCCGCCGTTTACGTTCGAAATCGTAAGTGTAACGTCATAAGTTTCTTCGGTTGTAAAGTTATAAGCTACATCGTGCATAAAGTCGTAAGTTGCGCCTACGGCAATACTCAAACCTGTTTCGCTGTATATTGTGCTTTCGCCTCCGCTGTTCACATTATAAGTAACATCAAAAGAGGTAATCGGAACTTGACCTACGTTTGTCAAACGACCTTCGATATTAACATCGCCCGTTAATTGATATTCGTAAGTCAATAATGCAGTCATTTCGGCATCAATTATAACGCAACCTTCGCCTATGCCGTGAACAAAAAATTCTGTTCCAAAATCTGCTTCCGAAGTTTCAAATCCGCCTACAGCAACCTCGTTGTAGTAAACTGTGAGGCTACCGAAGTTCTCTCCGTCTTGCACGCCGTCTCCGAAGCTGTCATATAAAGCGACAGAGTAGCAGCCGGAAGCAACAACGCAAACATCTTGAGAATTTAAAACTATTTCACCCAAAGCACCGTTTTCTCCGAATACAACCATGTTTTCGTTGTAAACTTCCCAAGAGTTTTCAGCAGGGAAGCCATCCGTAAGTAATTCAATTGTAATTGCGGCATCGGTTGAGAGGGCTAAAGTTGTTACTTGGTCATTTTCAGCGTTTTCATCTTCGGGAACGTTTGCTGTTACGTTTACGTTGTAAACCCCTAATACTGACATATCCACTGTTTGATTAAACGTATAAGTTGCGGTTGCACCTGAAGCTAATGTTTCTGTGTAGGTTTCTGTAACCGGGTTTTCTCCGTTTACGGTAAATGTGAGTTCAACATTTGTTACTTCACTGAGTCCGTTGTTTCTCAGTGATACTTCGATTTCAGATGTTGTACTAAGAGTTTCACATGTTCCAACGGAATAGTTCGTTACTACAGCTTCGGTAAGCGCAACATCTACGGTTGCTGCTTGTCTTACACTTACGAGGTCAATTGCAAGAAAACCTCCGTCGTTTTGATTGTCTGCCACATGCTCGTTAAAAGCAATGTAAATGGTTTGTCCGGCATAGTCAGCTAAACTGATAGTTACTTTTGTCCAATCTAAACCTGCATTAAACACATGTGTGTTGAGCGTTTCTGTAAAACTTGCAATTTGGTTGTTTGTAGTAGAAACTTTGACATCTAAATTGTCTGCATAACTACTCAATGACGCTATCCAGTATATAAGTTCATCGCCATCGGCAATGGTAAGTGCAGGAGAAATAAGCCATTGGTTGTTACTGCTTGGGCCCCCTGTATTCCAAGTTGCATACGCAGCTTTTGTACCGCCACCCGGAGCAACAGTCATTGTGCCGCCTTGCCAACCGGGTAGCGGAGTGGTTCCGTTTGCAATTTGTGCCCATCCGGTACCGCCGTCGGGGCTTTGTTTTGTCCAATCTGTGGGTGGTACGGCAGTTTCAAAACTCTCTTCCAAGTTTGCTTTCGGACTTTGAGGATAACCCTTTACCAAGTTCTGATTGGATAGTGGTTTTACAGCGCGTTTTTGGCTGAAATCCTTTTGTTGTGCAGTGGCTAACCCGAGTGAAAGCATCAAGGCTGCCGAAAATAGTAAAAATTTTCTCATT
>DYON01000435.1 GCA_020720525.1 Acetofilamentum sp. | reverse complement strand
ATTTGTGAACAATCATTAATTGCTTGCAATTGGTGATTGTTTTTCGATGTAATTATTGGGGGAATATTATTCGTAAAATTCGTGGTTAAATACAAAAAGAGGTGTTTTAGTGGCATGATTACCGATAAACTGTAATTCTTCTATTGCAACCGATTCGATTCTGCAATGTCATTACAGCTAGTAATCGAACGAATTTTGTAACGCATATTTCCGAAATATCGTATCTTCGTTTTCTAAATTCAAATAATATGAGGCAGTTTGTACTCTTTTTTGCTTTTACTTCGTTGTGTCTGGCAGCTACTGCTCAAGGCAATTTTCTCAATCTTCAAGGCGGACCAGGGCTTGGTTGGATGAGTGGTCACAATTACGCTTCCGAAACTCAGACCATGAGGTCGTTGCCTGCTATTGGAGCCGAATATGCTGGTTTCTTTAGCGATAAAGCCTTTGTTACCATTGGTGCCGATTTTATAAAAAAAGGTGCTTGGGACTTAGGAATCAAATATGTCGAAAACGGTGCAACAATTCAAACAAATTCCTTTACGTCCGATTTTAAATATCTTGTTATTCCGTTCATGGTTCACAAAACCATTGGATCGGACAAATTGTTTTTTTCTTTTGGTGGAGGTTTTTTTCTTGGTGCTTTGCTCGAACATCAGCATGAGGTAAATACTGGTTTGTTGAATATTAGGCTTATTGAAGACGATACCGACGATTACAACATGCTCGATTTGGGTTTGCAATTGCGTTTGGGATTTAGAGTGATGATTAATGAAGGATACTATTTTTTAATCAATGTAAATCATCAAATGGGTTTGATGAATACCTATTCTAAAACCCTCGACGATGGTGGCAGCCTAAAAACTAATGCGTCGTTTGCGCAATTTGGATTTGGATTTAAACTTTAGAATTTTTTAAACTGCTTTTATGAAAAGATTGTTGGTTGTTTTGGTTTTTCTTGTATCGATTGTTGCAAATCGGGCGTTTTCGCAACAAATGTGGGGTGTGGTAAACAGCAACTACGCAGGCATTAATGCTACCTTAATCAATCCATCGCGCATGGTCGATTCCAAATGGTGGCTCGATATCAATATTCTAACTTTCGATGCTTTTGGCGAAAACAACAACTTTTTTATTCCAAAAGAAGAATTGTATTTTTTTGAAATACTTTCTCCTGCTGCCGATTATGGCGATGAAAATCCAATTTTGAAAGATAGTTACAACAAGCAACGAAATTTTAAAACGAATTTTAGTACCCGTCTCGAATTTCCGTCTATTATGCTTAATCTTGGCGACAACGCATTTGGTTTTCAATGGTCGGTGCGTGGGGCTGGAAGTGTGCGTGGAATTGAATATCACACCTCAAAATTCATCTACGAAGGCATCGATTTCGATCCGCAACACGACCAGTATTTCGAACTTCGCAATTTGAAAGCTTCGGCTTTGGCATGGGCCGAATATTCGTTGTCGTATGCTCATGTTTTCAATCAATTTCTTGCCAATAGGTGGGCTTTTGGTGCTTCACTGAAAAAATTGCAAGGACTTGGTGGCGCATTTTTCAATATCCCTTATGCCAATTACATTGTTTACGACGATTCCACCCTTGCCGTTGAAGAACTTAGCGGAAATTTTGCTTATTCGATGCCAATCGATTATGGCTCGTCCGATTACACTTCGCAATACGGAACTTCGCTCGGAAATGGCTG
>DYON01000434.1 GCA_020720525.1 Acetofilamentum sp. | reverse complement strand
TTGTTCCGTTGTAAATTTGAGCATCAATTTGAATGGGTTCACCTGTCATATTTTCTGATGTCCAAGTAATGGTAACTGTTTCACCGGCATCAAATGCTACTGTTGTTCCACCCATGGGGGCTGTTAATGTGAGGACGGGAGTTGTTGAAGCAATGGTTGTAAACGAAATATCCGAACCTGCGGTTTCATTGCCGGCAGCATCTTCCACCGAAGCAAGAGCAACATAATAAACTTGGGTGTTGAGCAAATCAGAAGAAGGATCTATGGTGATGAGTTGTTTTGCTGCATCTATTGTTGCAGTAAAAGGGACATCAACACCCATTGCGTCGGTGGTTTTTAGTGTTAAAAGTGCATTTAATACTGCTCCATCTGTGATTTCAGTGCCATTAGTAGCTAGAACAGCTTCATCGAAAGCAATTGTAATATTGGTTGATATCGGAACATTTGTCGCTGCATTTGCCGGAGTGAATGTGGCAACGGGGGCTTGGGTGTCAATTCCAATGGCTATAGCCCATGAAGTGGCTATTCTGATGTCGTCAACT
The DNA here is from genome assembly GCA_020720525.1 of Acetofilamentum sp. GTDB lineage: Bacteria > Bacteroidota > Bacteroidia > Bacteroidales > DTU049 > GWF2-43-63. The sequence continues at coordinate 1,165 of DYON01000434.1, read as the reverse complement.
TGGGCTGTCGGACTGCCGGATGTTTGTCTTAACATAAAACCATCAATACTTGCGACATCAGTCTCGGTAATTGGAGCTGACAAATCGGCTGTTGGCTCTGTTGAATTTATTGCAGGATTTATCCATAATTTTGCAACATCATTTGTTGTGCCTGTAACTAATTCAATATCAAAAACAATCAAATGAGCTGTTGCAATAGCTAAATCGGAAGACCAAACAGATGGTGTTGCGGATTTACCTATACCCATTACAAAATGATTTGCATCACTACCGGCTTTTAAGTAAACCCTAGCAGCAAAATTTGATGTGCCGTTCCCTAACATAAAAGAATAAACGCCAGAAGTTGATAAACTGGTGGTGTTTGTTAGATTGAGTGTGAAAGCAGCATAAACCTTGGTACCTGCTGTTGATTGAGAAGTAAATGATAATTTCAAATCATCAGCACTTCCGTTTACTAATGATGCTTGTCTCCCAACCGAAGTTAAATAACCTGTGTAAAAAACGTTTCCATCAATAACATTCAAATCATTTCCAGTGCCACTTATTCTTGTCCAATTTGGAACTCCAACCGTTCTTAATTCGCCTGTTTCATAATTAAATTGGTCCATTTTTAATAATTGACCAAACCCTGTTTGCACAAAAATGAATACAATTGTTAAAAAAAGTAATGATAATTTTTTCATGTTGAAAAATTTTAAATTTATAAAAAACTGTTTCTGTTAGTTTTTAATCAATTTTCTCACCGAATAGATTCCGGCAAGATTTTTTACGGATACAAAATACATTCCGCTGATTAATTGAGATGTATTGATTTGAGTTTTAGAATCGGTGGCGATAATTTTCATTATTTCTTGTCCGATTGTATTTGTAATCACAATTTCAGAACCTGCTTCCACTTCGATGAGCAGTAAATTTTTCACCGGATTGGGCTGCATTGAAAAATTATTTTTTGAAATCGAATTTACCGAACTTACTGTCAAAGTTTGTCCGTTGTTTAATAGTCCAAGAGTTGCAGTGGCAGGAACTTGCCACGTAAAATCTGAATAATGATTTCCGTTGCCGCTGAGTTGGAGCGATTCGGTTGTGAGTGTCGAACTTGATTCGGAAACGCCCACATCAACCGAAGTGAGCCCCAAAGCCGGTCCGTCTTTGCCATCGATAACTC
>DYON01000433.1 GCA_020720525.1 Acetofilamentum sp. | reverse complement strand
GAAGGTTTTTCGCACAACTTGCCTTTTTTTGACATAATAAGCCTGTTGGTAAATTACTCACATTTAGTATTATAAATTTAAGGTGTTCGTGAGGGCTTCGCCGTTCTAAGCCATTATCGGTCAAAATATGAGTGATATTGAATGGCAAAAAATCGGTAGCTTCAAGAATAAAATCTTGCGTATTCAAAGCTGTTTTTGAGTTGTAAATTTTATAATACATTGTTCGTGTAGCCCTATCAATTACTGTCTATAAACGGCTGAGGCTATATGCAGTAATACAAATGACATAGACTCAAATTATTAAAAAAACTACAACTGATTCCTCATCACGAGGGTGGCTTTTACAGGGAAACGTATCGGTCCGATCTGATCATGACAGCAAGTGCCGGCAACAAGCGTAATGTGAGTACTGCAATTTACTATTTGCTCGAAAGCGACAATAAATCTCATTTTCACCGGATTTGCTTTGGTAAGCTGTACTGTTGCTCTTGGTTTCGATTTTGCCGATTTTGAACTGGCTACAAGAAATGATTTGCTGCGCGAAAACCCTGATTTGTTTGATATTGTCGAGAAATTCACTTGAAAAGAAATCATTCCCCAATCACAATAGCCTCATACACAAATATCTCCGTGTTTTTGTCTTTCCATCCATCGTAGCCAATGCCAACTTTGTCGCGGCAGCAGTGACCCAGAAACTCTTCGAGTGTCCAGCCTTGTTCTGTAGCAACTTGTGGCAGAAAAGTGCCTGTGAGGTTCCCCTTTTTGATGTATATGCCATGTTTCCCCAATTCGATTTGCTGAATGGAATCGATTTTCTGCATGGGAGTAAGCACCGATATTTCGAAATCGATGTTTTTGTATTCGTTGCTAGTGATAGCTTCGAAGCGTGGATCGGAAAAAGCTGCTGCCAAAGCCATCTCGTGAACATTTTTTGCCAATATTTGATCTTGACGAAAGGTCCCAATGCATCCACGAAGCTGTTCGTCGATATGCAAGGTTACAAATACACCGCATTGTCGGGTGAGCATTTCGGGCAATGAATCGGGCAGGGAATAGCTTGTTTTGTTGAATCGCGACTCGATGCTTTGATGAACAATTTCGAAAAGCAAATTGGTGTCCGATTCCGATAGCTCAAAATTTTCGGGTTTTTTTTCTTCGGGCTGTATGTTTTTTTGACGTATCGAAATAGCGGTATAGCCAACCACTCGGCTGAAATCGCCCGAAATATCGCCCGAATTAGTGTATTTAAGTTTCTCGAAATCAAAAACTTTGCTTCCGTTGGTGAGATTGAGAAGCACTCTTACTGCGCTGTAGCCGCAAATTGCTGTGAGATAGTTTTCAATTCCAGCTTTCTCGTTTGAATGAACAGTTGCAGCAAAACGTTCGCCATCGCCACTTAAAATGCTTTGAATAACCAAACTATCGGCTTTCACCGCATTGGGATACGATGGATAGTGCGATAAATCGGTGCTGATAACAAAGAGATTCTCTTCGGTAAACCACGGTCGCAGCTTTTTGGAAATTTGCTGAAGGAGATTGGTGTTTTTTGTGCCCAATGAAATGGGAATAATGTTGAAGACAGGTTTAAGCACATATTGAAGAAAGGGCAATTCCACTTCGATGCAATGGTCTTCGGTGGGATATTCGGACGGAAAGCCAAACACATTGTCCGAAACGAGGCTGTCAACAATTTGATGGTTGACGGGAACAT
>DYON01000432.1 GCA_020720525.1 Acetofilamentum sp. | reverse complement strand
GAATTACACTATAAAGCCAGAAACGTAAAGTTTAATTTGTCCCAATTCCTAAGTATCTTTTTGCCAATTGTGCCCCAACTCATAACGTTTTGAAATTTCAAATTCTACTTCCACTTTTGCTCCAAATGGAGGATTGGTAAAAATAAGGTCGAATTTACCCAGTGCATCTTCGGTATCGAAAGGAAAATTTTTATCGTAACTATTGGCAATGCTGCGCTGTATGGCTTGTTTTAATTTGGCAATTTCGTCGGTTTTAGCTCCCTGCGGATAATCAAGTGAGTTGATATTGAAAATATTGGCATGACCATCGCCAGCCATCACCATATTCATCCGTGCTGCCTTTTTAAGATCGGGGTCAAAATCAAAACCAAATATCATGCGTTCGGCGTAATCTTTTACTCGGTCATTCACTTCTTTTGTATTGTATTTTTCTTCGAGATAGAGTCCAGAAAGTTCGGGATACATTGATGCTGCAATTTTATGACGCACATAGTCGAGAACCATTACCAAAAAACCACCTGAGCCAGTTGCAATATCCAATGTGCGCATATTCTCATCAGGGTCAAGAATTTGCACCATGCATTTGATAATATTTCGTGGAGTAAAAAACTGTCCAGCTTCCTGTTTGAGGGTGTTGGAAACAATGGTTTCGTAGGCAGTTCCTTTTACATCAACCGTGGCATCCAGGAATGAATATTTTGCCAGTTCACCTGCCACAAATGCCAATCCACGGTCGGAAAGTCTAATTTCTTCGTTACCATCAAATACTTCAGAGAAAAGGGGATCGCTCTTTAACTCCTCAAAAATCTTTTTAATCCGAGCTGATATTTCTTTCAAACCTTGTTCGGTATTTTGTTCTTTTACACCTACCCAAAAATGGCGGCGGTAACTTTTACCGTCCTCAGAAGGCATAAATCGGCGTTTTTCATCATAAATTTTACAGAAAATAAGGTTTAGTAATTCCCAAAAGGCTGTTTTCTTCATGCCTTCGTTGCCATAGATATAATCGTGGCAACGCTTAAAAGTTCTTACCAATGAATCATTGGCAGGTTTCCGCGATTTGGTTTTATCTGACCATTTTTCCAATTCCTCCATGGTTTGCCCTTCACCAGGAAAGTCAGAAATATCCAGACAATGTTCATTGTTCCATTCATCAATTGATTTCTGCATAAAATGGAATACCTCTCCATTTGTCCACACTCCAAATTCGCATTGTTCAACCGCTTCCAATGCCCTTTCGAGTGTAGCTTCCACTCCTTTTTTAGCATCTTTCTCCTTGGTTTTTTCATCCTGTACCACACAAATACGAATAATGCAATCGGTATCATGAGGTTTTCCAGCTTCAAAAACAACCAAATCAACCTTCATTCGTTTGGCATTTCCAGTCTCGTTATCGGAATACGAAATGGTAAAATCGCGTTCCATATCAGCCATGTCAAAACCGTATTCTTCATTTAGCATTGCAATAAGCGTTTGCAGAATGGGTTCTTTACCTTTGGCTGTTTTAATCTGGTCGGTAAGCATACAGATTAACTGGTTGTCGTTCAGAACAATTTCTTCAATTGTTTCGGTCTCAATATTATCTTCGTTTTTGGCCATAATAAATTTATAGTTATTTGTCGTTCAAAGCATTAGCTATGTTCTGAAGACATTTTAGAGTTTCTTTGTATTTAAAAATTCTGTTCGTTTCAATTATTTGGTTAATCAGTTTGCT
>DYON01000431.1 GCA_020720525.1 Acetofilamentum sp. | reverse complement strand
TGAATATTTTTGGCGAGCGCAATACGGTCGATTATCAGAAATTCAACGACTTTTTCATTCGCTGGCAGCATACACAAGACCCAAAGGCTAGGCCTCGTAGTCGTTTTTCGGCCAATGTTCAAGCTGGAACATCCAATTACAATACCTTCAATCCATCATCGGCCAACGACTACTTATCGTCGAGTTATAGCTCGAGTATTTCGTATAGCACTTCCTTTCTGAATATTTTCAATTTAACGGCCAATCTCAACCAGAGTCAAAACAAGCAAACACATGCTTTTAATCTCACTTTGCCCGAAATTTCGTTGTCAACATCGCGTATTTATCCATTCCGACGGCCAGGGAAGAAGCGTACATTCATTAAAGCGCTTGATAATCTGACTGTTTCGTATGTGATGAACACCCGAAATAGCCTCAATACGATCGACTCATTGCTTTTTGATGAGTTTGCATGGCAGAATTTCGACAATGGAATCAAGCATTCAATTCCTGTGTCGCTTCCTTTTAAACTGTGGAAGGTGGTTACACTAACAAATACATTCACATACAATGAAAGATGGTATTTTAAAACTATTGAAAAGCACTGGAATAATGCCGATTCGGCACTAATTACCGATACAATTCCTGGTTTTAGTGCTGCACGCGATTTCGCTATGAGTTCGACCTTTTCTACAAAACTATACACTTTCCTTTCGTTTAAGCGAGGACCTGTTTCGGCATTTAGGCATGTTTTGACGCCATCGGTAACTTTCGTTTATCGTCCCGATTTTGCCGATCAGCGCTGGGGATATTATCAGTATTATTTAATGCCTGGGGGCTTAACCCCAACTCGATATTCGGTTTTCGAAAATGCCATTTATGGCGGACCCCCTTCGGGAAAAGCATCGATGATGACGTTTGCGCTTGGAAACAATTTGGAAATGAAAGTACGTAATCGCAAAGATTCAATCACTGGAATGAAAAAAGTGGTGTTGATTGACAATTTTACCATTGCTGCAAGCTACAATGCCGCAGCCGACAGTCTTAACTGGTCGAAAGTGAGTATGTCGGGTCGAACCAAATTGTTTAAAAATCTCGATTTACGCTATGCTGCCTTATTCGACCCTTATGTGGTTGATACCAGTGGAAACAACCTTAACCAATTTGAATGGGATGTAAATCATCGATTGCTTAGGCAAAACACAGGCGAATGGGGCGCAAGTTTAAATTATTTGTTGAATCAGGGCACTTTTATCAAAAAGAAAAGCGCATTGCCCGACTCGTTGAAGCCCAAAAGTTATGGAATCAACTGGAATTTGAATTTCTCCTACACGTTGCAATATCGGCGCGATTATACAGTGAATGCATTAGAGCCAGAGAAATTAATTCAGACGCTTTCGTTTGGTGGTGAAGTAAATTTTACGCCCCATTGGAAAGTAAGCTTCATGTCGGGCTACGATTTTGTTAATCACGATTTTAGTTACACATCGCTCAATATTCATCGCGACCTTCATTGCTGGGAAATTGTGTTCAACTGGATTCCGACAGGTTTCAGAAAAAGCTACAATTTTACAATTCGGGTTAAATCGCCTATTTTGCAAGATTTGAAGCTCGAAAAGAAAACCGATTGGAGAGACTATTACTAGAGTAGTGAGTAGTGAGTGGTCAGTATTCAGTAGCCAGTATTCAGTTGTGAGTGGTCAGTAATCAGTAGTGAGTGGTGAGTGGTCAGTATT
>DYON01000092.1 GCA_020720525.1 Acetofilamentum sp. | reverse complement strand
GCTTTGCAAATTCGTAATAACAACCCGGTACTTCGAAAAAGCCTTCTCTAAATTCAACTTTCATCAAGGGTGCTTTTACCGACGATTGCTCAAGAAGCTCCTCGGGCGTACCATGAACTTCGCCACCAGCATCGTTTATTTGATAGCCTTGTTCTTTCAAAAACGCATTTACTTCGCCAATCTCAGTCATCGATTTCAATTGGTTCACACTAACAGTAAAGTGGTTTACTGTATAACCATTCACATAAAACCATGCTGCATATTCGCTTTCGGCTCGCAATTTTTCATACACTTCAAACGATGGTAAGCCCCATGTTCGCCCCCTAAAAATAATCTCGGCATTATTCAGCCAGTGAACTGGCATATCGGCTGCAAGCTTTTTCATTTGTTGCTGCAAATAATCGCTAAATTGTGCAGTTCTCAATTCACTTATGAAAACTAGAGGAGCCTCATTATCACCCTCATTCTCGTAATGACGAGCCTGAAGCTTTTTTGCCTCAAAAATATATCGGCCTTTTTCAACGTAGCCTGCAACTATAAATGCCTGCGACAACGTATCGATATTCATTCCAGGAAAATCAATTGTTCGAAAAGCAATGTGATCGTTCAATACAACCTCTCCCTTTTCTACAAATGAATTATAAATGTTTTTTGCTTGCGGATTTTTTGTTGTGTAATCATCCCACAATTTAGCAAAAAGTTCTGTCTGTTTCATATTCAGATTTGTTTGTTCAAAAGTACAACATAATAATACCTAACAAACGCAGTAATCCAGCAAAAAAAATGATGTTTATCAGCATAAAATAGCGAATCGTTGTATCTTTGCTGCGATGAAAAGTGCTTTCTTTTTTTCTATTCTTGTAGTTTTAATTGTTGCCGCCTGCCGAAACAACGATTCCGAAACAAATGTTCCGGCTGTCAACATTATGCCCGAAGACACCATGAAAACATTTTTTGTCGATTTGTTCCTTACCGAATCTTTGATTAGGCAAAAAGAACGCGAAGGTCGCAATGTTTCGTGGTATTCTAACCATTACTACGACCTGATGCTCAAAAAGTACAAAATGGATACAACGCGTATTGTAAATTCGTATCAATACTACGCCCAAAGTCCAAAAGTTTTGAAATCGATTTCAGACAAAGCACTCGACAGCCTGATTGTTTTAGAAACTCATTTGCAGGCAAGCCCCAACTAAGAAGATTGCTTGGTGTAAACTGCCTGAATGGTATCGAGATTCACCCCATCGTTCACAGTATAGTAGAAATCGATGGTTGCGTTGTTCGACTGCATTGTTGCGGTTCCTTCAACTGTTCTTGTGCCTAAGCACATTGTTTGAGAAGGAAATGTAATGGTATTATTTGACACAATCCCAAACGAAAATTCTTCAAATCCAAGATTATGAAAATTGAACAACTTTATTTGGGTACTATTCACGGTATCAACGGCAATATTAACCGTATAACTCATTGTTGAGCTCTCGGTACAATTCCAAACTCCTTGATACTTCAAACGTGCGTCAACAACGGGTATATCGTCATCATCGTCGTTGTTGTCAGGCTCACATGCTGTCAAAATTCCCATAACAGAAACCACAGCCACAAATAAATACAATAACGGCTTTTTCATTTTTTTCTGTATTTTCTACAAAAATAATTCCATTTTTCGTGATTTCCAACACTTATTTATTATTTTTGTTTGATTTCGCATATTATGCTTATAAAAACAAACAGTTGCGCCATTCAAGGAATCGATGCTTTCAACGTTACTGTTGAAGTCGATATCACTTCGGGTATGCATACTTTCATGGCCGGATTGCCCGATAATGCGGTGAAAGAGAGTCGTTCACGAATAGAGCCAGCTCTCAACAACAACGGATATTTCTACCCTGGGAAAAAAATAACCATCAATCTGGCTCCTGCCGATGTAAAAAAGGAAGGTTCTGCATACGATTTGGCAATTATTATTGGTATTCTTGCTGCTTCGGGGCAAATTTCCTGCCCTTCCATTTCGCAATTTATGCTTTTGGGCGAAATTTCGTTAGACGGTTCTATCTCGCCAGTTCGTGGAGTGCTTTCTGCTGCTATTCAAGCGCAAAAAAGTGGTTTTGCGGGTATTGTTGTTCCCTACGTAAATGCTCGCGAGGCTTCGGTCGTGAAAGGACTGCGCGTGTTTGCTTTCCGCCATTTAACCCAAGTAATTTCTTTTCTAGAAAACCCTTCGCTAAGCGAACCATTTTTTTTCGATTACAACGACCTTGCCGATGAACAAATCGAAAATCTACCCGATTTTCACGATGTGAAAGGACAGGAAAACGTTAAACGTGCACTCGAAATTGCTGCTGCTGGTGGACACAATGCCATCATGATTGGTCCTCCAGGAAGTGGCAAAACAATGCTGGCCAAACGACTTCCCTCTATTCTTCCAAACATGACTTTGAAGGAAGCTCTTGAATCGACCAGAATACACTCTGTTGCCGGAAAGCTGGGCCCAAATATCGGATTATTGCAGCAACGCCCATTCAGGTCGCCACATCATACCATTTCCGATGTGGCATTGGTTGGTGGGGGTACTTTTCCGCAGCCAGGCGAAATAAGTCTTGCTCACAATGGAGTTTTGTTTCTCGACGAGCTTCCCGAATTTAAACGCACTGTTCTCGAAGTCCTCCGACAACCCATTGAAGATAGGGTTGTAACTATTTCTCGTGCACGTTTTTCGGTCGATTATCCAGCCTCTATTATGCTCATTGCGGCTATGAATCCTTGTCCGTGTGGCTATTACAACCACCCCGAAAAAGAATGCACATGTGGTCTTGGAAATATTCGACGCTATTTAAGTCGTATATCGGGACCGCTGCTCGATAGAATCGATATTCATATTGAAGTAACACCAGTTGCATTTAACAATCTATCCGACAAACGTGTTGGAGAATCGTCAGCTGATATAAGAGCAAGAGTGATTGCCGCTCGAAAAATTCAAGATAAAAGGTACGAAGACAATCCAACTGTTTCGAGCAATGCCATGCTTACTCCTGCCCTATTGAAAAAATACTGCAAAATTGATTCTACTGGAGAAATTCTGTTAAAAAATGCGATGGAAAAGCTCAATCTCTCGGCAAGAGCTTACGACAGAATACTCAAAGTAGCAAGAACCATTGCCGATCTCGAAAATTCTGAATCGATTCAAACAGCACATCTTGCCGAAGCAATTCAATACAGAAGCCTCGACCGCGAAAGCTGGGGATTGATGTAGAAAGGTATAGTCATAAAAAAAGCCCAGCGAAAACTGGGCTTTTTTTTTAAAGTTGTTTAGAGTTCCCACAAATCGTGTTCAAATACAAAAATGTCGTTCTCAATTCTTTCACTTTCAAGTAGTCCATCCAAACCTGTAGCATACATATTAATGTAGCGATCGTAAACATTGGTTTCCTTAACAACATAACTCCCAAAGAAACGTTTGAAGAACCAGTCGTCGTAACTTAGGCGTTGTCCATCGTTGAAGCGATTGAAAACTTCGTTTTTCACTAAAATCTGACGAGCATCTGGGAAATAAATCCAGAAATCGGCACGTGTACCACGAAGGTTTCCTTCCTGATCGTAATCTTCACGAATAGGGCAAAGACCTAAAATGCGTACATCGAGAACCGAACGCTGCCTATCGAAAAACCAGTCTTCCTTCACACGAAACATCGTTACTGTTGAAGCATCAAAATCTGTAACAATAACGGTATCAGGCAATGGTTCATAGGTAATTGGGTCGAACCTATCTCTAATAGTATCGGCTTTTGAGAGCTTCTTCATAATCTCTTCGGTAGAAAGAGGTACAGTGAATTCATCGTTGTCGGCTCCATAAGCAGTAAGAGAACCCTCTTCCAAACCTTGAAGCAAAACACCAATCAGATTGATTCTTCCATTGGTAGGCTTGTTTGGATAATACAAAGGATGGTTAATCTTCTCGCGAAGATCTATTACACGCCATACTCGTTTTGCCCAAAAAGCATCGGCTTCGCGCAAATGCGCATAAGGCACTGGCTCGCGGTTGGGGGTATGAATTTTATCGTACACTCCATCGCGGGGTGTATCTAAACCCTGAGCTTGAGTTGAAAAATCAAGTCCAAGCAAAACGATTATTAGAACAAACAACTTTTTCATAATCACAATTTTTACTGTGTTATTCTGATTGAAACAGATCCCAAGTTTTTATTTCCAGTAGGTCCAACGGCAATAATGTTGTCAACCCAGAAGCGATCGCCACGGCGAGACCCCTGAATTACATTTTTTATATTTTGGTTAAACACATAACCAGATCCAGGAATATCTATAAGGTCGCCAGCAGCATTCTTGTACACAAATGTATAAGAAGCAACATTAAAACGAAGATCGAAATCGAAATTTTCAAGAACTGCAGTTACATAAGGAGATGCAAGCAATTCTGCTTTGGTGTAGTTGCCACCATTACGTCCAGCAACATAAGCTACAGGAGTAGGAAGAGGTTTAATACGAAATTCGACAGAACCCATGGAGCGAGCACCACCTTCGAGGTTGGCACTAACATTAATAACTGCTTTTGAACCACCAGTTACACGTACAATGTATTTTCCATTTCCACCACTAAGCGATCCACCAGAAATACTAGGTTGAACCTTTTCCATTGGAACACCAGGAGCTGAAATTGTTACAGGATTGTCAACACCAATGTAGAAAACATTCATTTTATCGGCCGAAACGGTTGCAGAAGGAGCAGCTACTATATAAGAACCGCTAAATGGATAAGAAGCTTCAGCTCCACTTTTGGAGATAACTTTAATAACACCACCATATTTCTGCTCACCAATAGAGCCAGCAGGAACTTTGTAAATTCCAACACCATTTTCGCCTTCAATGGTTTTCGCATCACCACTTACTTGTTTGGTTGTTGAATCGACACTTGAGCCAACTACAATGGTTGGCTGCTGTTTCGAGTCGTAAGCTGCTACAAAAATTTCTGCTTCGTATTCATCGCCAACCAAAACATAATTGCTTTTGGCAATAACTTTAGCACCAACTTGGTCGAAAGAGAAATCCTCAGCACTTACAGCCGAATACAACTGAGAAACAACATCGGCTTCTGCATTGCGTACTTCTAAAACTAGTTTATTGAGCAAAACAACATCAGCTGCAAGAATGGTATGATAGAAGTTGGTTACTTGCCAGTTTTGTGTGCCGTCACCTTCCATATTTGGATATTCTTTTTCAACATCCAAACCGAGAGTTACCGCAGATGCAAAACTTCCAAGCAATTCATTCATTTTCTTCTTAAAGTTAACAATGGCATTTTTCAATTCAGCAACTTTGCAAGCGCCAGTTCCATCTTCAGAACCCTCGAAGAAATAATTGGTTGTTTTATCGTAGTTGTCTTTATTTTCAACCTCAGAAAGAAAACTTTTTCCTTCGGCAGCCAAAGCTGTTTCCATAGCTTTTACTTCTTCGGCGGTCAATCCTTCCACTATACCAACTACTTCGTATTTCATCGTTTCAATCAAAGCAACAAGTTTGTTAGCTTCTTCGCGTACAACTTTAGCTTTCTCATAATTTTCACGCACTTTTTCTGGAGTTAAACCAAATGCTACTTCAAAAGTACTGTAGTTGCTATCAACCTTAGCTTTGAAAATACGATTGGTTTCTACTATGCTGTCGTTCACCACAACAAAAGCGTTCAGAATGTCTTTCGATACGTTGAGTGCAAGAAGTGCGGTAAGCACCAAGTACATCATCGAAATCATTCTCTGACGCGGGGTTTCCGGACAATTCTTTGATCCCATAATTACCCTTTCTTTAAATGATTAACGATTAATACCTATTTATTAATATTGACATTCATTGCTGTCAACATATTACCGTAAACATTGTTCAGGGCAGAAAGATTTTTTGCCAGAACATTTGCCTGATCTTTATAGGCATTGATTGCGGTCATAGTGTCGTTAACATTGGTAACGAAAGAGCCAATACTTTCTTGCAACATGTTGGCTTTTTCGACCTGAGCCTGCGAACCTTGCAATTGCAATTCATACACAGCATTGAGAGCAGACAAATTCTTGGTAATACGCTGAATCTGATCGCCATACGACTGACCGTCAACTTTGCTGAAGTCGATTGCTTCGGCCGAACGGGTCAAAGATTCTGCGCTCTGGGTGTATTTTGCAGCAAGAGCATGAGCAGCACCAGTTGCCGATTTAATACTGCTTACATATTCTTCGGTTGCAGCAACGTCGTTGTTGATAGCATTTGCAACAGATTTGAATGATTCGGCTGTTTGATTTGCATTAATAGCAGCAGCTTTTACAGTTTCTACAAATTCGTCGTTAACGCCAACAGTTTTGTTAAGCGATTGCGAAGTTTTTGAATAAACATCGGTGAGACCAGTTACACTTTCGCTGGCTTTATTGAGATTGGTAACAAATCCGTCGGTAGCAGTTGCAGCATCAGCAACACCCGAAAGTTTGTTGGCATTGTCGCCTAAGTTGCGCATTCCTTCACCAAGACTTGCAATAAGCTCTGGACCAATTTTGGCATCTTCGAGCATTTTATCGAGTTCTTGCGTTACAGTTTTTCCATTAGCAGGACTACCAACTTTTCTAGGTTCCCATCCGCTTTCTTCGGCTTCATCTGGATGATACAATCCCCACAATTCGGGATAAACCAAACTCCAGTCGGCTTCAACATGCAATGGTTCGAACGAAGATAGAGCAAAAATAACTGCCTCAGTACCCATACCTAAAAGCAACATTATTCCTGCACCAGGATAGTGCATGATTTTAAAGAGCGCACCAAGAATTACAACGGCTGCACCCAATCCATACAACTTCGACATGAAGTTTTTGTACCCTTTACTTTCAACAATTTGTTTAATACCCATAACCTTTTTTGTTTTTGAATTTGACTTGTTGTTACTACTCTTTTTTTATCTGTAAACGTTAGATGAGCTTGGTCCATCACCTTTCATACGTCCGAGATATGTTTGCACATTTCTAAATCCGACATACGATTTGGCAGTGTCTTGATACTCATACGTACGTGAACTGACCTGCATAAAGAAGCCTATATCCTTCCACGAACCACCGCGGATTACTTTGCGTTTCAACACCTCTGGATCGGTATCCTTGGCTTCGTAGGAGTAATCCATATTGAGGTCGTGAGCAAACTGATAGGCCGATTCGTCGAATGCATTGCTTGTCCATTCTGCAACATTTCCAGCCATATCATAAAGTCCATAATCGTTTGGAGCATAATGTCCTACAATAATGGTATGAAATCCACCATCGTCGGGATAATTTCCGCGTAATGGTTTGTAGTTTCCAAGGAAGCAACCATTTGCATTGCGAATATAAGGGCCTCCCCATGGGAAAGGACTCATGTCTAATCCGCCGCGAGCAGCCCATTCCCACTCACTTTCAGTTGGTAAACGAAAATCGTTTACAATGGTTTGTCCAATTCCAGTCAAATATCCATTCATGTACATGGTGCGCCAAATCGAAAAAGCACGAGCTTGTTTCCAGTTGACACCAACTACTGGATAATTATCGTAGGCTGGATGCCAAAAATATTGTTGTGTTAAAGGCTCGTTGAAAGAATAGGTGAAATCGTGCACCCAGCACAATGTATCGGGATATACATTAATAATGTCTTTTTTGATGAATACAGAACGATCGGTATAACCTTGAGGTCTATTCACCAATGAAGCTGGATCTTCGTTGTTTTTTACAGTAGCATCAGTTAATGGATTATTGAAATCCTTACGAGCTGCAGCTTTAAAATCAATCCAGTAATACTCAAAATTGAGTTTACGCGAATCAATTTCTTTGCGACGATAAAATTGCTCATGCTCTGGCAAATACATTTCAGCCAAAATCTCACGAACTGTTTGATCATCATCATCATAGCGCAGTTTGGTTTTCCAGTTCAGATAAGGTGGATCGAAATCTTCACCATACTGATCTTGCATAATCAGATAATCTTCAATCTGGTCGCCAAGTAAGCGGCGAGCAATTGAATCGCGTACCCAGTAAACAAACTGACGATACTCGTTGTTGGTAATTTCGGTTTCGTCCATATAAAAAGCCTGAACAGACACCGTTTTGGCTGTTTGGATTTGATTATAGGGAACATCTTGGTCGTTTTGCCCCATCATGTAGCTGCCCATTGGGACAAACAACATACCAAATGGATCGGGCTGATACCAAGCTTCGCGGTTTTGGACTCCCACCAAGTTTCCGCGGTCTGATTTTGTGCAGCTTGAGGCAATTAATCCCAGCGCCAATAAAATTATCAGGTACTTCATACTTCTTTGATTGTTGGACTTCATGGGTGCAAATTTAGTAAAACCTATCTCTCTTTAACGATTTTTTCTTCATCAGGTTTCATTTATTTTCAAAAATTAGAGAAACCTTACATTTTTGTAGCTAGACGGCACATAAGGAACCACAATTTTAAAACAGTAGTTCAGCATAACTTCGTGGCTTCCACTGCTACGCCCATTGGCTCCCATAGCAGAAGTTGTAACATCATAACTGTATCCAATTCCGAGTGATTCAAGACTTTTGTTTCCAGATTGAGAAAACGGTGTAGCGCCAATAAGAATGGCAACTGCATCGGTTGTGCGGTAGCTAAAACCTCCCCAAAACTGGTTGTTGTAGTACATCAAAGCATTAACGTCGTATTGAGTACTGGAGAAGTCTGATTTAATAAACACTGAAGGACGCAACTCGAACTGAGGGTTGTTGGGAAGAGCCCACTGATAGCCTCCAGTAATGTAATAATGTCGTTTCAACTGAGGACTTGCCAAATTGGTTCCATACGAAGAAGGACTCTCCATCAACTGGGTGGAAGAAATACCTGCATAAAAAACACCAGGCAATTTGTAGTAAGCACCAAAGGAGAGGTCGAAAACCATATCGCTTTCGGCATTTGTTCCACCTGTGAGCAACAGATCACCTGGGTCAATAGGGTTGAATTGAGTGAAATCGATTTTTTTGTTGAGAAAACCAGCCATAATACCAATGCCTAAATTTCCACCTTTCAATGGCTTTCGAAAAGCATAACCGAATTTGACTCCAATATTGTCTTCGTACCCAAGCTTGTCTTTATAAACAACAAGACCTAACCCACCATGAATTGGATTTACATTGCTGTGAAGAGAAAACAACATGGTTTGGGGAGCAACATTATTTTCCCGACCATTAACTGTTTCTGTAAAACCTAACCATTGTTGCCTAAATAAAGTCGTGACACAAATAGCATCATTACTACCAGCATAACCAGGGTTAATTGCCATAATGTTGAACATGTTTTGTGTAAACTGAGCCTCCTGCTGTGCGTTAACAGCTTGAAAGCCAGCAAATACAAAAAACAAGAAAAGTACATTTTTCCTCATAATGCAGTGTTTTAGGTGACTCATGTCAAAAAAGTGCATAAAGTAACAAAGAATTTTTGATACCAACAAACTTTTGTTCATTTTTTTTATTTTTCCCCGTGCTCATACATATTATTATATTTGCATAGCAGGAAACAAGAAATCGTAATTCCTCCAATAAGTCCAAAATACG
>DYON01000430.1 GCA_020720525.1 Acetofilamentum sp. | reverse complement strand
TACGCGTTTTCTTACAAATACTAAATATCAGGTGAAAACACCTGATATGTGCAGGTCAGGAGTCGCAAAACGAATAATTTCGGAGTGCATCCGATTTAATAAAAACTTAACTATTTTCTGCAAACATCCAACATTGTGCGGATATAAAGGCAGTTTTCTTCAAATTTAACAAAATTCAAATATTGGATTGCACTCAAACAACGCAAAATATTTTGTTCTTTCAACTGAAAATATTATATTTGGTGTTTGAAAGTTTTTCATAGGGGGAATGTAATGAAACAAATTTTAGGGGTATTATTTCTTATTTTAGTATTTTCGTTGCGTTTAAATTCGCAAGTTGAGGCAAAAAACGGAATATTAGATGTTTCGGGAGTGAATTTCGACAGCACGTCTGTGAAACTCGAAGGCGAGTGGGAATTCTATCCGAAACAGTTGCTGACGCCCGCAGATTTCAGGTCGGAAACCTTGCGGGGTGAGCTTATTCACGTGCCGCGCATGTGGTGCTATGCCCACGAGACCGATTCTATCTATCCGGGGCAATTTCACGGAACATACCGTCTAAAAATTGTAGGCTTACCAAAGTCAAAAATTCACGGGCTTTTTGCAACAAAAATTTTCACTTCATCGGAAATCTATGCTGACGAAAAATTGATTTTGAAAAACGGTAAAGTCGGAACAAATACCGATAATTCAGTGCCGAATCATAACCCAAAGACTGCATCATTCTACACCGAATCCGATACGACGGAGCTTATTGTTGTTGTATCGAACTACCACCACGGCGAAGGCGGAATGTTCCAAAGTGTAGAAATCGGGAACGCTGAAACTATAACACAAGATGCCTTGTCGCATCTCATTTTTGATTTATTTCTTTTCGGCAGCATTTTCATCATGGCACTGTATCATTTCGTGCTCTATGCAATGCGCCGAAAATCGGTATCGGCACTTTATTTCGCAATCTTTTCAACTCTGATTGCGCTGCGAACAATTTTGACCGGATCGCGGGCATTGTGGCATTTGATTCCGGATGTCAATTGGTATCTCACACAGAATCTCGAATACATCACATTTTTTATGGGCGCGGCAAGTTTTGTTATATTCGTAAGATCGCTCTATAAAGACGTGCCGATGCTGTTTGTGAAAATTTTCTTCGGGATTTCTGCAATTTTCACACTTGCTTTATTCCTACCTATGAAATATCATGAGCTGATGGTTCGCCCCTATCAGATATCAATTATCGTCGGGTTTGTGTTTTTGTTCATCGGACTTATCAGAGCGATAATCCGTAAACGCAGACACGCTCTTCTGTTATTGTCCGCAATTCTGTTTTTGTTTCTGACGGCGGTGAATGATATCCTGTATGTCAATGGGGCGATAAACAGTATTGAAATCATACCCTTAGGCTTGTTTGTGTTTATTTTTGTTCAATCCTTTATCTTAGCAAAAAAATTCAACGATGCGTTTATTGAAAACGAAGGGCTTACCGAAACGCTTGATTATCAAAACAAAAATCTGGAGCAAATTGTCAAACAACGCACTGTTGAAATCGAACAACAAAAGGAAGAACTTCAAGCGCAAAGCGAATTATTGCTCGATATCAATAAACAATTGGAAAAACTATCAATTGTAGCAGATAAAACCGATAACGCTGTCGTGATTGCGGACAAAAACGGCGAAATTGAATGGTTCAACGACGGATTTGTTCGTCTTTACGGTTATACTT
>DYON01000429.1 GCA_020720525.1 Acetofilamentum sp. | reverse complement strand
TGTCGATGGAGTCATTTCCATGCTTCCCAAAACACTTGAATACATGCAGAGTCGGGGACTTGACCTGCAAAAATGGCATTACATCCCTAATGGAATTAATATTGAAGAATGGAATACCAGTGAAGAAATTCCTAATACATTATTTCTTCAGCTACAAGCGATTAAATTGCAATATAAATTTCTCGTGGGTTATACTGGAAGTCATGGCATTTCAAATGCTCTTGACAACCTTATAAATGCTGTAAATATTATTAATGATGAACAAATTGCATTTGTTTTGATTGGAAAAGGATCCGAAAAAGAAAAACTGAAAGCAATGGCCTCAGCCTACAGTAATGTTTACTTTTTTGATTCGGTTGCAAAAAATCAGATTCCACATTTATTATCGCATTTCGATTGTCTTTTTATTGGTTGGAAAAGACAGCCATTGTATCGTTTCGGAGTATCTCCAAACAAATTATTCGATTACATGATGGCCAGCAAACCCGTGATTCAGTCCATTGATGCTGGGAACGATCCTGTTTCTGAATCGGGCTGCGGTATCAGTATTGAACCTGAAAATCCACAAGTTCTTGCTGAAACTATCAGAAATATGATGAATACGACACATGAAAAGAGGCTGGAAATGGGCTACTCGGGAAAAAAATATGTACTTCTGAATCATGATTACTCCGTTTTGGCTGACCGTTTCCTAAGAATTCTTTCTGATAACACAATTTCATGAAAGCAAATCAATCAATTTCCTCATACTTCTCGAAAGAGAATCTCACCATAGACCAGGGAATCTATTTTCTGTATATTCTTTTATCGTTTTGTATTCCGTTTTACAAAAAAGCGACTCCATTGCTCATAATTGTATTGGCCTTGTTGTCGTTGTTGCGATTTATCTTTCACAAGCAAAGTAAAACCCATCGATTGTCGCTGCTTTCGGGCTTAAGCGCCATATTGTTTTTGCTATTTGTTGTGGGACTACTATATACCGAACAAATAGACAAAGGACTTTTCGATTTACAGGTAAAGCTCGCTTTCTTGGTTTTTCCCATCATCTTTTTTCTTTCTGGATCAGTTTTGCTTGAGAAAAAGCACTACGAACATGTACTTGTGGCTCTTGTTGCAGGTGCATTTGCCAGCTCTTTGCTTTGTATTGGTCATGCCACATATATTTCGCTGAGCACCCATTTCACGTTCGATAATTTCATTTACGCCCAGCTGTCGTTTTTGCTGCATCCATCTTACTACGCCATGTACCTCAATTTAGCCGTTGTGGTTTGCATGATCCATTTGGAGAAAAAATGGAATGAAATTTCTAATTCAAAAAAAGCAGCCATTGCCTCACTCATTCTGTATCTAACCATTTTCATTCTTTTTGTCAATTCAAAAGCAGGCATCCTGATCACAGCCATCACATTTCTGATTATGCTCATTCGCTTGATGGTAGTAAAAAGAAAATATGTTTTGGGTGGTGCATTGTTGTTGCTAATGTTTTTGGCTGTAGCCATTGTTTGGACAAAAGTCCCTTATGTAAAAGCACGTTTTCAAGGATTTTTGATTTCTGTATCATCGTACAACAAAGACACTAAGAACTCCAGTGAAGGAACAACCGAACGAATTTTGGTGTGGCAAAATGCCATAATTGTGGCATTGGAAAACATGCCTATAGGGGTTGGAACTGGCGATGTGAATGCAGCTTTAAAAGAAAGTTACGAAATGAATTCTTTCGCCGA
>DYON01000428.1 GCA_020720525.1 Acetofilamentum sp. | reverse complement strand
AAAATTTCGAAATTATCGGTAAACAAATTTCGAAAACCTGATTTGCTTGGGTATATGCGTCGTTGTCATCGGATAGTACACCTACTTCCTCCGACGTGAATCCGAGATCCTGCAATTTTGGCGGTTCGAGTGCGTCGGGATTGCTTTGTTGGGTGATTATTCATTTTTTGCCTTATCAAATCGTGGCCAAATT
The DNA here is from genome assembly GCA_020720525.1 of Acetofilamentum sp. Classification (GTDB taxonomy): domain Bacteria; phylum Bacteroidota; class Bacteroidia; order Bacteroidales; family DTU049; genus GWF2-43-63. The sequence goes on along the minus strand of DYON01000428.1, from coordinate 1,533 downwards.
GCTTTCTCCGCCCATTTTGCTTCATCTGTTGCTGTAAAGGAAATGTCCTTTTTAGAAGAATCGGCTTGGACATAACCAACAACTACCATCTGTTTGAGAGGAAGATATACCAGTTTTAATAGCTCAGCACTGGAAAAAAGAGCCATGTCCGGACGGTCAGGAGATTGGTCACCTTCAGAGAATCGCCTTTCATAAGTTCTAGTATCAGAAGTTTCAGCGATCAATTGCCATTTCGTTTCTTGGAGATTAGACTGAAGACGAGTCCAGAATTTGTCTTTATTCGCAATTGTGGAATATTTAAATACAATAGCATCTATGTCCATGTTTCTATAAATTCCCGTGATTTCGCTTGGTTCGATAATAAATGGTTGAATGTCATCCCATTTTCTGATGAGTTCTTCCGATGGGACATCTTCCATTGTAAACATGGCACAGACAAGCATTCCGGTTATGATGAAAATAAGGAGCAGTGCTATCCATTTCATATTATTTACACCCAACGGTTTGCGTTACCCGCGCTGGGGCGGGCGGCGGGACGCCGTCCGATTGGAAAAAGGCTGAGGCGTAGGAAAATGCTTGAAAATGCCGCCGAATCCCCAGCGTCGGGTGCACGCTTTGTTAGGTGCGTTGATGTTTTACCAGACTTCATTTATGCTTTCACGGAAAAACTCATCAAGTTTTGTGCCATGAGAAGCGACAACACTTTTGGGAATTTCGGAATTTTCCCATCGCCCAAGTTCGCTCTCAATAAAGTTACTGATGGCTGGAATCTTTTCACCTTTATCTAACTCATTACCAGCACGTTTACTTTCTAATAGTTTTGCAATGGCTTCTTTCAATTCGACGGCAAGTGTAAGGTTTTTAACTGCTATATTGAAATCAGTTGGAACTATTCCACGTTCTTCTTCAATCCATTTCATTGCAAGAATTGGACGCAAAACATAAAAATATTTTTTCACCCAAACAATATCACCTTGAAGATGTTCACGAAAATTTCCACGAGCCATGTGCAAATAGTGATAAAGACAGGCAGACGGCGAATAATACTCTTTTGCTAATTGACGCATTTTTTCAGCGACAGAATTTTTTTCAAAATAGATGATTGGCGAACCAAGCCATTCTAAAAGAGGCGGATTTGTCTTTCGCAAAAGTTGTAACGCTTTTTTCAAATCCCATCCATTTATATCTAACTGCTCATTGATTGGATATTCAATCACATCTCTTTTTTTATCAATCGAAAGATACCACTCAATTGGGCGAATATAAATAAAACGAACATCGTAATCGCTGTTTGCAGACGGGAAGCCCCAAGCACGACTGCCAGACTCGCAAGCATAAACAATTTTGATATTGTTTCCAATTTCGATTTCGGCTAGGCGAGAGTTTATCAAATTTTCCATGACTTCAAAACCAGATTTTGACATAAGGAAAGCACCTAACGTCAAATTCAGCGGTGAGCGAAGCGAGTCCGCTGCAATGCAGTGTTCAAGTAAGCCGCTTCGCGGCAGTGTGCACGGGCATCGCCCGCGAGCA
>DYON01000091.1 GCA_020720525.1 Acetofilamentum sp. | reverse complement strand
GACCGAAGGACTCACATAAGTCATTCTATTTTCGGATAAATCAACAATCCAAATCACATCCGACGCATTTTCGGCAATAAGTCGGTATTTTTTTTCGCTTTCGGTTAGAGCTGCTTCGCTCAATTTGCGCCTGTCAATTTCTTTTTCTAGTTCAACTGTGCGTTCTCGAACTGCGAGTTCGAGTAGTTCTTTTGTCTTTTCGAGCCGGTTGTAAATAGCGCGGTTTACTTCGCGCACCAAATTTCCGGGGTCTCCCGCTTTTTCGAGATAAGCAAAAGCACCAACATTGACAGCTTTCTTGGCTGTATCGAACGAACCATAAGCTGTGTTGATAATTACAGGAATTCGGTCGGCAATAGGTCTTACCTTCTCAATAAGCTCAATTTCGGTTATACCGGGCATACGTAAATCGAAAATAGCAACATCTATTTCGTTGTTTTTCAAAAAATCGAATGCTTCATCAACTTTCAAAAATGCGTGCACCTCGAATCCTTCGTCATCCAAAATTGCATGAATTGTTTTCAGCTGCGATTCGTTGTCGTCGAGCACAAAAATGCGATATGCAGTTACAATTTTCCCCATAAAAGTTGCTTATTGAATATCAGGTTTGCGGCTATCGCCCGAAACAGTTCGATGCGATACCCTTTCGATTAAAGAAAGTGTATAATCGATATCGAGAGGCTTGCGAATGAAAGTATAGGCATTTTTGCTAACCGCCTGCTTTGCAATATTAATAAATTCTTCTTCGAGCCCAGTCATCATGATAGCTACCGAAGTTGGAGTAATTTTTTTAATCGCCAAATACAGCTCCAAACCATTCATGGCTGGTAGGTTCACATCGACAAAAATAAGGTCGAATTTGATTTGCTCAACCAACTCCAGTGCATCGTGAGCAGATCGCGTCGAAGTTACTTTGTATCCTTCGGCTTTTAGTTTTTCAACCAAAGGCAAACTTACTGTTTCATCGTCTTCGACAACCAATATTGCCGTTTCGCGTGCATCGTTGATTAGATCGATTGTTTTCTGCATATCGAGAGGTTTAGGCAAAAAGGCAATGGCACCATCGTCGAGCGCTGCAAATTTAAGATCGTCAACCGTGTATGCACTCATCAGAATCACTTTAATCCCTTCGCGATAGCGACGTATTTCGCGAAATGCCTCAACTCCACTTAAGCCAGGCATTCTCACATCCATCAAAACAATATCAAATTCGGTAGTTCTACAAAGTTCAATTGCTTCCTCACCTGTCGAAGCAGTTACCACCTGATATCCAACATCTTCCATAATATCGCGCAAAGTTAAACGCATATTGGGTTCGTCGTCGGCAATCAAAATACGATTGTTTTTCAATTCATCTACCATGATTTTTATTTTAAAGGTAATACAATTTTGAAACAAGCACCCATTTCGGGTTTTTCAATCAAAGAAATGCTTCCACCATGCTTTTCGACAATTTGCTTACAAATGGTCAAACCCAAACCTGTGCCTTTGGCTTTGGTTGTAATAAGCGGTTCGAAAAGCGACTCGCGCACTTCGTCCGAAATACCTGGACCATTGTCGCAAAAAATCAATTCTACACCATCTTCAACGTGAACACCTTTGATGTTTACAACAATATTTTCGACACCTGTGTGCGAACTATTCTCCAACAAGTTGCGCATCAATTGAACAATTTGAACCTTATCGGTCAGTAATACAAAAGGCTCTTGATCGAGATCGACAAGAATTTCTACCTCGAGTTTTGCATATTGACTTCCAGTTGCCAATGCAATTACATCGCGCAAATCGTTGTGGGCTTTTTCGGGCTCTTTAACTTTGGACATTTGCAGCAAATTGCTGATAATTTTATCGGCTGTTTCTACTTCGCTATCAATAATAGAAAAATAATTCAGCACTTTGGGATCGCTATCAATAAGCTTTCGTTTTAAATAGTATGCTGCATTGCGCACAGCACCAAGTGGATTGCGCAAATCGTGTGCAATAGTAGCCGAAATTTGGCCCACAGCGGCAAGTCGTGTAGAACGAACCAATGCATCTTTGGTTTTTGCCAATTCTTCTTCCACAATTTTGCGTTGCTGAATTTGCTGATCGATTAAAAGTTGCTGCAATTTTTTTTGCTCGGTGATATCGCGAAATTCGACAGACCGAACCATTTTCCCTTTGTAAGGAATAGCACGTGCTTCGAGTCGCAGAGCATATTCTTCACCATTTTTGCGAACTCCAATCGCCTCGTATTGTTGAAAATAATTATTTCGAATATTGTTTTTCACAATATCGCGGGTTGCGTCACTAATCAGAAGCAATCCATCCATCCCAATTAATTCGCCGAAAGAATAGCCCGATATTTCGGTAAGACCATGATTGCATTCGAGAATGAGACCGTTATCGTGAATAGCAATACCGCCAAACGAGGCATTGTGAAGGGCTTTAAAACGCTCTTCGCTTTCCCTCAAATCTTCTTCGGCTTGTTTGCGTTCTGAAACATCGCGAATAAAACACTGATAAGTTCCGTCGTCCATAGCATGAGTGCTAATTTCGATAAAAATCTTTCTTCCATTTTTAGTCAACATTTCGCGTTCGTTCTTAACAGTTTCGCCAACATTGAGCAAATCGTAACAAAGAGGTTTTTCACTAAGGGTTTTGGGTTCAAATAATTCGCTCATATTCATCATTTGTAACTCTTCTTTCGAATACCCCGTTAGCTCGGCAGCTTTGTTATTTACCAATATAAAATTGCCTTTTATATCGCTTTGAAAAAATGCATCGGGAGCAAACTCGAGCAAATTGCGGTATTTTTCTTCTTTTTTCTGAATATCAATTTCGGCTTGCCTTCGCTCGGTGATGTCTGAAAAAGAAGCAACAATCTTTTTGCTGCTTGGAATCACAGCTACCGACATGAGAACAAAGCGAATTGTACCATCTTTTCGATAAAACAAGAACTCATATTTCGCTGGGGCATCGTGTGGATTAATCAACCGCCGTTGGTTGTATTCGTTTATTCGAGCGAGATCTCTTTCGTGGATTAGCTTTGTCCAGCTTATCCCAACCGACTCTTCAATAGAATACCCACTAATTTCGCAAAATGCTTCGTTCACCTTCGAAATAGTGCTATCAGGCTCTATAATAGCAATAGCAGCCGAGTTGTTTTCGAAAATGGCTTTAAATTCTTCTTGGCTTTTTGCCAGCAATTCGGCTTCGATTATTCTTGTTGTAACATCGCGCGAAATAGCCAAAATGCTTAAAGGCTTACCCATTTCGTCGCGAATGAAACTGGCAGTACTTTCAATCCACCGAATGCTTCCGTTTTTATGAAATTGCTTCAATAAAACAGTTCTATTTCTATTTGGATCGGCTAGACCCGACATTTCAGCTCTCATTTCTTCCCTCATCACTTGAGTAATAATCTCAATCGAATTGGGATGCGTAATTTGTTGAGGTTCGAGCTGCAATATTTCATCGACCGAGTAGCCCAACATTCTCGATATTGAAGGACTCGAATACAGATAGCGAAATTTGAAATCGAGAATGGTAATGGTATCGGCAGTATTTTCGGCAATAATTCGATATTTTTCTTCACTTGCCTTCAATTTTTCTTCGGCTTGGGCGCGCGAAATTGCGTTGGCCGTTACACCTGCAAAAGCAAGAAACTCTTCGCTATTGATAGGCTTGTCGCCTTTTTTACCTCCCAGCAAAATGGTTCCTACGAGCTTTTCGTCTTTGGTGAGCGAAATTCCCAAGAACCACTTGTATCGGGTTGCGCCCATAATAATGTTGCCCAAAGCTTTTGGTATTTTGCCAAAAGTTAGAGTCAACAAATTGTCGGCTTTGCCAATCACTTCTTGCTTAATACGGGCAAGCATTTCGGGAGATACTGGCGTTCGAAAACCTTCTATTCGGGCACCAAGCATTTTCTCAACAACCCCCGATTCTTCGTTGGTCAATGTGGTTTTTTTGCAAACCAATTCATTGGTATTCTCATCAAAAATATTGAGAATGGCAACCGAAGAGCCCGAAATTGCCTTTAATTTATTAACAACAAAAGAAAACAAATCGGAATAGGCAGTTTGCGAAATTTCTTTTGCGTATTGATTGATTGCCAGTAATAGCCTGTTTTTCTCCTTTATATTCTCTTCGGCAACCTTTCTTTCCGAAATATCGCGGGTAATGCCCATAATACCAACAATCTCGCTATTGGAGTTGCGCAAAAAGCTGGCTTTAACTTCGGCCCAAATGGTATGACCGTTTTTATGAAACATTTCGAGCTCGAGAATATAATTACTATTTTTTTCGATCAAGCCCTCTGCCTCAAATTGCTTTTGTTGAGCGATAGCCTTTTTTACTCTCTCGAAACTGTCATGTGTTATGTTTGCATCGATAGTTGATCGGAGCATCTCTTCGGGTGTAAAACCACGAAGTTTTTCGACAGATGGGCTAATAAAGGTATAGCGAAATTGATTATCGACAATAAAAATAACATCGGCCGAATTATCGGCAACAAGCCGATATTTCTCTTCGCTTTCTTTGAGAAAATCTTGCGCCAATTTTTTTTCGGTAACATCAATTACACTTCCATCGAAATACAGTGTTTTTCCATTATCGTCTTTTATAGCAACCGCTTGTTCTTCGAGCCAAATGATGTTTCCATCACTCTTAAACCATCTGGTAATTCCCGAAAAGCGGCCGTTCTCGATAATTGTTTGATCGAACAAATCTTTTTCCTCTTTCTCAACATAACCTTCGTGAACTCTTCTCGACTTGAGCTGTTCAATGTTATCAAAACCAAGCATTTTGAGAAGCGCTGGATTTGCATCCATCACTTCATCATCTATCGAAGTACGATACAAACCTGCTGGGTTATTGGCAAACAAAGCCATGAATTTTTCGCGACTAATGCGTAATTCCTCGTCGGTTTTTCTACGTTGCGACACATCGCGTGCAAAAATCAATGCTCCATTCTCGCCACCAAATTCTATTGGCACCCCACTAGTTTCAACCCAAACCTGTGTGCCATCGAGTCGGATATAAATCTGTTCAAGAGCGGAAACATTTTGTTTATTAACATTTAATTGATAATTTCTATCTCGAATAATTTCGGCAAAACTTGGATGAAAAACCTCAAACACACTTTTTCCAAGCAATTCCGATTCATGTTTTGCTCCCAAAAGATACAAGGCCTGTGAATTTAAATAGGCGAATTTTTGATTGGTTTGAATAAAGATAGGATCGGGCGCACCTTCAATCATCAAACGGAATCGTTCTTCGCTTTGCAAAAGAAATTGCTGAGCTTGAATTTTCTCTAATTCGAGTTTTTTTTCTTCCAAGGCGTGGCGAATGGCTGGTCCCAGCCGCTTCATTTGATCTTTAATCACATAGTTTGCAGCACCAGCCTTCATACAATCGACAGCCGTATCTTCGTTGATAGAACCAGTAACAATAATAACAGGAACAGTAGAATCATATTCGAGCGAAAGTTTGAGCGCACGTAAGCCATTGAACCTCGGCATACTGTAGTCCGATAAAATCAAATCGGGTTTAAATTCAACCAATTCGCGCAAAAAATCGGGTTCGGTCTCCACATGCCTAAATTCGGCATCGGGCAGCTCTTTTAAAGCTTCGCGCATAACCAATTCGGCATCGCTGGGTAAATCTTCTACTATAAGAATTCTTGTTTTATCCGATTTAGACATAATATTATTGTTGAGCATTTAATTCGTTGGACAATTCATTCAATTTGAGCCAATAATTGCATACTTGGCTCATGGTGGAAGCAAAATCGTCGTACGAAACAGGTTTTACAATATAGCTGTTGGCGCCAATTTTTGCAGCATTTCGCAAATCGGACTCTTCGCGCGACGACGAAACAATTACCACTGGAATTGTTTTCAAATTATCGTCTATTTTTATTTTACTCAAAACTTCGAGTCCACTCACTTTGGGCAGCTTGATATCGAGAAAAATCAATTTCAAATTCGTACGATTACGAAAACTGGCATATTTGTCTCTAAAATATAGAAAACGCAATGCCTCGTCGCCATCTTCGCACACATGAATTGTTTCGGCAATGCCGTTTTTGCGCAAAACACGAATAAACAAATCGGCATCGTTGGGATTGTCTTCGACCAAAAGCACTTCAATAAGCTGTGTTGCATTTTTCATCTCAATTATGTTTTAGGGGAAGAATAAAAACAAACTCGGCACCTTTGCCAACTTCGGCACTTGCACTAATAGTACCTCCATGCCTTTCTACAACTCGCTTTGCAATGGCAAGGCCAACTCCAGTCCCGTCAAATTCGCGCAGACTGTGCAATCGCTGAAACACTCCAAATAGTTTGTCGGCAAATTGCATATCGAAACCTGCTCCATTATCTTGAACTGAGTAAGCAATGGTATTGCTGTGTTCGATGCTGGTAATCGAAATTTGTGGGTTTTCGGTTTTTGAGGAAAACTTCACTGCATTCGAAATGAGGTTGATCCAAACTTGCTTCATCATATTGGAATCGGCCGAAGCTGAATGCAAAGGACCAATATGCAATTGAATATTGCTATTTTCAGGAACACATTCAATCACCACACCATTTACCATTGCATTCATATCGACAGGCATGATATTGATATCGGAACGGCCCAAGCGACTAAAAGCCAATAAATCGTCGATGAGGCTTCCCATGCGTTTGGTATTTTCGTCTATAACAGCACAAATTCGCTTGGCTTCGTCGTCGAGGTTCGAAGCATATTCTTCGTCAAGAATGGAAGCAAAATTGTTGATGGCTCGCAAAGGTGCACGCAAATCGTGCGATACGGAGTACGAAAATGCTTCAAGTTCGCTATTGGTAGCTTTTAAGTCTATCGATTTTTGTTCCAGTTCTTCCGTTTTGAAATTGAGGTCTTCAATCAAATTAATCAATGCTTTTTCGTTGTTGGCCAATTCGGCACTTCTGATTTCGAGCATTTGTGTTTTTTTCATCACTTTTGCTTCGAGTTGTACATTTAAGCGTTTCACATCTTCTTCTGCTTTTTTACGATCGGTAATATCGTGTCCCTGCGCTATGGTAGCAATTACATTCTCTTTGGACAAATCGAACACTTTGGCCATATTCCACAGCAACAACTTTCGTTGTCCTCCTTTGCAAACAATTTCAAATTCCAATGCACTCAAACGATTTTCCGAAAATACCGAGGTAAAATAATCTATCGATTGAGAATGAGCTTGCGTATAAAAAAAAGCATCAATTTTTCGTCCAATAACTTCGTTTGCTTTGTAATTGGTAAGTTTTTCTAAAGCTTTATTGAATCGAGTAATACACATATTGTTGTCCCAAACCAAAATGGGTGCATTTGCGTAATTGAAAAGACTTTCTAAATATTCGTTTGTCTCGTGCAACGCATTTTCAGTCTCGCGTCGTTTCGAAATATTGCGAACTATACCCCAAACACCTTCAATTTCACCATAAATATTTCTTGCTAAAAACGAGCTTAGTTCAACTGGAAAAACAGTTCCATCTTTTCGAATATATTCTTTTTCATAAACTCCAGAATAGCCTTTTGGTAAAATATTATTCTCAACAATTTCTTGTTCGGCCTTGTGCCATTTTGCTGGAGTTAATTGCTGATATGTTTTCGTTTTTAGCTCGACCAAGGAATATTGAAGCATTTTGCAATATGATTCGTTGCAATCGGTAATCTGACCATTCAAGGTTACAAACACAAAACCATCCATCATGTTTTCGAGCAACCGATGGTATTTCGATTCGGTAGCACGCTTTTGTTCTTCGTTCAGCCTTCGCTGCGAAATATCGGAATGTGTTCCTATAACTCGTATTGGTTCCCCATTTTCATTTCTATCGACAATTTTTCCACGAGCAAGTATCCACAAGTAATTGCCCGATTTATTTCTCATTCTAAACTCGGCTTGATATTCATTTATTTTACCCATTAAATAGTCATCCATAATTTGCAAAACTCTATCTTTATCTTCGAAATGCAATCGCCGACTCCATTCATCGATATTATTTACTACATCGTCAGTTGAATAGCCCAACATGGCTTTGTAGTTTTTTGAATAAAAACATTCCCCTGTTTTGGTATTCCAATCCCAAACGCCATCGCCAGCTCCTTCGAGCGCATATTTCCATCGTTTTTCGCTGGTAGCAAGTTCATTCCGATTGTTAATGTTTTTGCGCTGAAAAACCAAAAGCTGCCCCAACAAATATGTTGCAACTGGATAAATAAAAAGCACAGGAATGAAGATTTGATCAAGCACATTCAATCGCGACCCAGCTGGAAGAAACAGAGTGCAACTAAGCATAAGCAGGTGTACTGTGAGACCCATTAGAATCAAATGAAACCCAGTGTGATGTTGATTCCATTTGCTAAAAAAACTTCGCCAAGCAATTCCTGTGAAACCCGACGATAAAATAACAGCAATTCCCATCCAAACCCCATCGCCGCCAATATAGAAGCGAAATACCGATGTAATAGCCATTGCAATAGCAGTAGGAACTGGTCCAAAAAACAAACCCGACACAGAGAGAATGATGGAACGTGTATCGAAAAATATTCCAGGCTCTAAACTCCAAGGAGTTATAATGAGCATCATACCAATACCTCCAAGCAATGTACCAGCTACAATATTGTAGGTTATTCGATTCTTTTTCAAAAAGTAAGCTAAAAAATAATCGTGCAACATGCTGAACGAAAGCAGCAATGCAATGTTTTGTACCAAGCCAATAATAAAAGTTTCGTTCATAGATTGAATCTAACAATAGTACAACAAAACATACGCGTATTTGTAGGTAAAAACACCTACTTCGGCATTTGTTCTTTCATTTGTTTTTCCAAAACAGAAATTTGCTCTTTCAATTCGACCATACGAATCTCCCTTCCAACAAACAATTTATTCATTCGCGACAACTGCTCGTTGCTTTCTTGCAACTCAGCGGTACGCTCTAATACACGCTGTTCCAGCTCTGCATTGAGTTTTCGAAGCTCTTCGTTAATTTTTACACGCTCGGTCACATCTCGTGTAACACCGTGAAGACCTTTTAAGTTATCATCCTCGTCGAATAAAGGAGTAATAAGTAATTCGCCCGATTTCACCGAACCGTCTTTGCAACGATAATCAAGAATGAGGGTTTTCGAGAAATCGCGAGGCACTTTCTTCAAGTAGGTATATGCCATAATTTCTTGCTGCATTGTTTCGGCAGCTATTTTAGCCGACTCAGGTGTGAATCGTTCGGCAATACTTTGGGCAAGATACTCCGATTGAGAATAGCCAGTAAACAAAGAAATAGATGGTGTAACGAATAAACTTTTCCCTTTTAAATCTATCAACCAAACCACGTCCGAAGCTTTTTCGGCAATCAACCTAAACTTCTCTTCGCTTTGCCGCAACTGTTCGGCAATAAGCTGAAACTGGGTTATATCTTGATTCACAACAATAGCAGCACTTATCTTCCCTTCCTCGTTCAAAACAGGAGCAGTATAATTCAGAATAATTCGCTTTTGCCCATCGTGGGCATCAATCTCGATCAATTCATCTGTAATAGTTACTCCATTATTTATTGTATGCGACAAAGCCCAATCGTCGGGCGCAATTTCTTGTCCCGAAGGCAAACGACGGGCTTTGAATACATGGTAT
>DYON01000427.1 GCA_020720525.1 Acetofilamentum sp. | reverse complement strand
TGTGCGTTTTCCCGATGCTCCTGGCCGTCTTGAAAGAACAACACAAGAAAGCATCGAAGCAACTCCCATTGAGAATCCAAAAGCTTCGACTATTGATGAATCAAAAACGACTCCTGTAATTGAGGATACAAAAGATTTAAAAGTAAAGCAACAAAACCAAAAAAATTAAACAATGAAAGCACTTTTTATTGGAATTTTCCTATCACTTGCTGCAACCAGCATCGCCCAAAACAACGCCCTTATTCTTAATGGCGGCGTGATAATGAATATCACTAGTGGCGCAGTTGTGAGTATCGACCAAACCAATCCTGCAGGAATAATCACATCGGGAGCTGGCACAAGCATGATACAAAGCGAAGGCGAGCTGAATAGAGTTGCATGGCATATCAACAATGCCACTGGAAGTTACGTTGTTCCTTTTGGAGTAGCTGCAACTACAAACAGAATTGATTTTACCTACAACGTTACTGCTGCGGGTTCCAACCCTGGAACATTGATTGCTAGCACAGTTCCCTCGGCCAGCAACAACACACCTTTTCCAACTGTTGCTCCAGCTGTAACCAATACCGATGCTTGTTATCCGCTTGGCGCTTGCCAAAATCGCAGTCTTTACACCATGGATCGTTATCTCATTTTGCGCAAAGCAAACTGGGGAACAGAACCAACCAGCAATATAACAATGAGTTACCGCGACACGGAACATGCAGCACCAAACACCATTACCGAAGCCAATATTGGAGCTCAATTTTGGAGCACCAACCAATGGCTACCTGGCTGGTTTACGGGACCCGCTCCAATTGGTACTGCCAACGCTGCCGCCAACAATGTATCGGCAATAGCTGCTTCGTCGGTTGGAGGATTAAATGGAAATTTTTACACTTGGACATTGGTTGACAAAAGCAATCCTTTACCAATTGAATTGGCAAGTATTACTGCTTCGTGTAACAAAAGCCATAATCCTCTTGTGGAATGGGTTACAGCAACCGAAACCAACAATGCATATTTCACACTACAACGCAGTACAAATGGTTTCGACTGGAATGATGTTACCAGCATTTCAGGAGCAGGAAACTCAAATAGTCAGCTTTTTTATAGCTATACCGACAATTCTGCGCCATCGGGAATTAATTTCTACCGTTTGCTTCAAACCGATTTCGACGGTACCATCAACGAGGCAGGAATAGCGAATGTAAACTGTTCTTCGCAAGGAATAGCAGGCGACTTTGGAATGAATGTTTACAGCGACAATGAGCATACTATTCACGTTACATTCACTTCCGAATTTTCGGAACCCATGATGCTTCAGTTGTTCGACATGCGTGGTCGTTTGGTATTTTCGCAGCAGGTTACTTCGTCGGAAGGCATGAATCATATTGTTCTCGACATGATTCCTCTCGAAGATGCAACCTATCTTTTCAATCTCAACGGAACATCGGCATCAGAGATTCGCAGATTTTTCTTACAATAAAAATATTTTTTCATAGCACAAAAAGCTGTCGTCGGGCAGCTTTTTTTTATTGGCAACTGCAGGAAATTTCTGTAAGATTTTTATATCATTCCTCTCGTCGGACTGAGTAGCGGTTTCAGCATGCAATCCTTTTCATGTAGTTTGCGCTGTATCGAAGCATGACATTGATTTCATCGTCATTCTTCCTTTTGTCATTCTTCGATACATTTCACGGCTTTTTTGCTTATTTAGCCACGAAACACTCTGAATGACAGTCTGTTAATGGGT
>DYON01000426.1 GCA_020720525.1 Acetofilamentum sp. | reverse complement strand
ACATGTTAAACTCTCGAACTAGCTTGTTCAAATTCCTATTATCTAAAAAAAGAAATAATTACATACCTCAAACAAGAATTCCCAATAACGAATATAGACGCAATCAATACAACACTTCAAATAATAGAAAAATTACCTAACACACCAGTAAATGATTTTTTCCTTCATACTATGAAAGACGGAATTGAAAAAGCAAAAACAACAGTAGAAACTATGAAAAACGAAGAACAAACAACAGTACACAGCGAAAACATCAAAGACACTCTGTCATAAGAATTATTGAAGCAAACAAGATTGCCACGCCTACGGCTCGCAATGACGCAACATAACATCGTCACTGCGAGGAGGAACGACGAAGCAGTCTCGGGAGGCAAAAATTTTACCCTTCCATCGCCAACTGTAACAAAATCGCATCTTTCTGTACATTTGCTCCCAGCATTTTCTTGGACAGGACTATGAGATCCGCGAATATGAAATGTTGACGCGCAATGGCATCCACCAACAGGACATCCAAAAATAAACGGACATCTCCGTCTGTATCTATTTTTTTCAACAGTTGAAAACGTTCGGTGATCACATGCTCTTTGCCTGCCAAACCTTGTCGCTGCTCCCACCATTGCATCGATGACTCGTTATGGATCCCGTCGATAAGCTGCTGCGCAAGCGATACGGCGACGCCAGGTCTTCCGAGAGCAAATGTGGCAATATGTTTTTTCTGCGACGCAGTCAATGTAGGAAATTGTTCTTGCAACAAAGTTTCGATATCCGCTTCCGCCACCGGTTGCATGCGAAGCAAAAATGCCCTCGAAACCAGTGTCGGCAACACGCGATCTATCGCCGATGTCGTCGCAACAATCAATCTCCCTGGTAACGGTTCTTCGCACGATTTGAGCAACGCATTTGCCGCGTGCGAATTCATTCTCTCAATATTTTCAAACAAAACAATTTTTCGCGAATTGGACGGAGATTTCGAAAGTCGCTGAATCACCTCTCTCACGCCAATATCTTCATATCCAAAATCTTTGCGAAGTATATCAGACGTTTCCGTAGTCGAAGTTTCGATCTTGCACACATGCGGCTTTTTGAGCTGCTCCGAAAAATCCTGCACATGCAAAAAATCCTGTTGCACATACTGTCCCAACAAAGCACGAATTCCTTGCAACACAAGCGTCGTTTTCCCCACATGCATCGGGCCAGCCACAACAACAAAAGGAATGCTGACACGGTGTTCGTTCTGCATAGTTGCACACAGTTTTTCCCACACATCACGAATCGATTGATTTCCTACAAACATGGTATTCTTTTGTCCTACCATATAACTTTCTTAGAATGTAAAATATCTTGTCTTATAGTATCATCTATACAATCTATATTCACGAGATCACAAGAAACACCAAGTTTCTCTTCCAAAAATGCTTTTGCCCCAAAAATTCACCACGGTTTTCTTGGCAAAGAATCGTCAGTTTGATACAAAAGATCAACATCACTATTTGCATGATTCGTATTTTTTGCATGTGATCAAAAAAGCCAGAGATGCGTAATTTGATACAAACGTAATTCTTTCTGTATACGAGATTGATGCAATTTTTTAGAAATATCGTCAAAAGACATTACAAAAATCGTAAATAGATAAATATTACTCAGATTGTAAGGATTCAAAGAAAGGATTGCAAGAAAAAAAACTTTTGGCTCTATTTGTAAGTCTGTTCAATAATTTTAATTTTGATTGGAAAATCTA
>DYON01000090.1 GCA_020720525.1 Acetofilamentum sp. | reverse complement strand
TAAAGTCTGGTCCAACTGCACCAATCCCGATTCGCTTATGTATTCGGGTCATTATTCCGATCAGATTATTCGAAACGTGAACGATGCTCCTTGGAGAGCAATTGGAATAATGCACGACACCATCACTTTTTGGTACACCGATGCGATGGAAGCCAAAAATGCAGATGGAAATACCGAAAACGACGGGGCTTGGGCTTTAAAGCTGATAACTCGTTCGAGTCAGTTTTCAATAGCGTTTCAATATCAAGAGTGGTTGTTTAATAAAGGGAAATTGATATTCTATTACGATCGATTTCTTGGATACGAGGAAGAGTCAACTTACGAATATCGCTACTATTTCGATAACAATAAACTCATTCGCTTTATGAATGGAAGCGAAATTATTGGATTCGACGAGAGCATAGATCCCATTTTGGAAAAGGGAAACTCTATGAAAGCACTTTTTTTAATGTTTGAATAATTAACAGGACGTAAAACCCTACACTATGAAGTTTACGTTGAAAATATGGCGTCAGAAAGATTCGCAAAGCAAAGGTAAGTTTGCGAAATACAGCATCGACAATATCTCGGCCGATTCTTCTTTTCTGGAAATGCTCGATCAACTCAATCAGAAATTAATCACCGATGGTGGTAGCAAACCCGTCGATTTCACGGGATGCCCAGTGCATTTCGACCACGATTGCCGCGAGGGAATTTGTGGTATGTGCGGTTTGTACATCAATGGCCGCCCACATGGCCCCGACAAGGGCGTTACAACCTGCCAATTGCACATGCGCAAGTTTAAAGATGGCGATACCATCGTTGTTGAACCTTGGCGTTCGAAGGCATTTCCAATTATTCGCGACCTCATTGTTGACCGCTCTGCACTCGATAAAATCATTCAAGCTGGTGGTTATATTTCGGTTAAAACAGGAGCAGCTCCCGAAGCCAATTCGATTCCCGTTCCACGCTATTTGGCCGAAAAAGCAATGGATGCTGCTTCTTGCATTGGATGCGGCGCTTGTGTGGCGGCTTGTCCCAACAGCTCTGTAATGCTTTTTGTTGGTGCTAAAGTTGCTCACATGGCCTATTTGCCACAAGGAAAGCCCGAAGCATCGCGCCGTGTTCAAGCAATGATTAAGGCAATGGACGAATGTGGCTTTGGAAACTGTTCGAATGCTTATGCATGCGAATACGAATGCCCAAAAAGCATCTCGGTTACTCATATTGCCAAAATGAATCGCGACTTTTTGTTTGCGAGTGTTTGCCACGAAAAAGAAGTTATCAGTTCAGGTAGTTAACGGTCTTTTGTTGCAGCTTTTCAGCATTGCGCATACGCCAACATCGACATTTGTGGCGAATGTAGTTTGCTCGATTGCAGAAATAAGCCATCACTAATTGCAAATAATCGCACAAAAACCATGAAATTGCTACTTATCTATTGCGACAAATTTGGCTACAAACCAACCACCAAAACGGTAGAGGAAGCAGTCGAAAATAACCAACCAGCGCAATTCGAAAATATTCAAACAGCCTTTATTCAGGTTGAACAAGAAGATGTGGAGCGCGAAAAAGATGTGGAAACGAAATTGGTTAAAAATCTGAAGTGGGTCTGTGGAAAAAATCAGGTGAAACAGCTGGTTTTGCATTCGTTTGCTCACCTATCGAATAGTAAAGCCGATCCCGAATTCACCAAGCTTTTTTTCGACAAAGTGGAGGCACGAATGAAAAATGCCGGATACGAGGTTTTTCAAACACCCTTTGGATATTTTCTCGATTTGCAAATAGATGCTCCAGGATTTTCGCTTGCAAGGGTTTTTAAAGATATTTAATCACTATTGTCCGCTAAAATTGCAGATTACAATTTCTCGTCAGCAGATTAAAGGATTATTCACTCAATTAAACTATTTTCAAAGGTGTTCATGAGCTCAGCTCAGTAGCGCTTCGGTTACGCAGAAAATAGAAATTCCAGTGAGAATCCCTCAATTTGCGCAGATGGAATCAGCTCCAATAGGAGATTGAACCTGATTCGAAAACACCAACTTTTTGTTTATTTTGCGAAGTAAAACAAGCAAAGCATCTGCGAGAATGGTTGTCCCTGCTGGCGCAATTCAAAAATCCGAGTAATCGGCGCAATCTGCGGATGGATGCATTCGTGGAAGCTCGGGAGAAAACCAAGCCCCTCAATCTTGTTAATACCCAGATCAACCTCTATCATTGCACTTTAAGAATGCGATTTGCATTTTTTATAGGACTAAAGAGATATTAAATATCCTTTTTACCTTCTTCATTTATCAACTATGGAAAAACTGCCATTTTTGCTGACTTATCCCTTATCGTAAGGCATGTGTGGCTTGGTGAAGAGTTCTTTTAATAGAAATTTCTAGAGGTTCGGTTACAGCCACAAAATCAATTGTAAACATGAACATACACACCATCAAATATGGTATGGTAGGTGGCTGCTATTTTGGTGCTTGGTCCATTTATGATACTTCCATCGAGAATAAGAAAACGCGAGCCACAATGTGGATCCGAAATAGTTAGACCCGAAGTATCAACAACCAAACGTTCGCAATCGTCTGTAGGATGATATGGGCAAGCTCGCTCTATTGCAACAAAAGAATCGAAAGATGAACGGTAAATAATCAGACCTTTGTAGCCACCAGTTAAATAAATGTAGCCTCCAACAGAATTCAAATCGTTGTAGTTTGCGTTGTTGATGTCGATATATATATCAACAGGCACATACGGAATTCGATTTTCATCTTTTTTGCAAGAAAAAAAAGTTATTAGCACAAGAAAAAAAACCGCTGTAAAATATTTCATACCTCGAATTCGTTCATTAAGAAGTTCAAAGATAGTGAAAAACTTTTTCTTAAATCTTTCACTCATCTGCTTGAACGTAAAAAAAAAGTTGTATTTTCGCTTTTTGAAATCATTCATCAGAAGAACGTGATACATGAAAATACTTAAATACATAGTGCTAATTGTCGCGTTGTTGTTGCCAGCCGCAACAATTCAATCGTGCCGCACTTCGAACCTGAGCAATCGGGAACGACAGATTCAGCGTGAGAAAAAGAAACGCCAACGCAACGATACTGTTTTATATCAGAAAGCGTTGAAGCGTCACATGAAGTCGCAGACAAAAGAAACACGCAAATCGATGCGTCGTGCACTCAACGAAGCAGACCGCAACAGAAATCATCGTAAAGAATTCTTCGTGAAACGTTGGTTCAGAGATTGGTTTGGATACAAACAAGAACGTAATAAAGGTTAAAAAAATAAAAGGGCTGCAATGCAGCCCTTTCTTATGTTCAGCGAAAATGAATCAACCTGTTTTGCAAATTTCTTCTCTCTCAATTTCATTTGGAAATTTAAAAGCCGTTGACGATGTGTATTTTCAATTATTTCCTAGCCAAGTGGTCGGAATTGTTGGAGAAAGTGGTTCGGGTAAAACACTTACTTCGCTTGCCATAATTGGGTTGCTCCCCGAAATAAAAACCATCAAACAAGAAGGACATATTCAATACATGCAAAGAAATGGAGTGTCGGCAGATATGCTCGATACAAAGCATGTAAACATGAATCGAATTAGAGGAAATGAAATTAGTATGATTTTTCAAGACCCTCTAAGTTCGCTTAATCCATCAATTCGGTGCGGCAATCAAGCATCTGAGCCATTGAGGCATCACTTCAAACTAAAAAAGAAAGAAGCGAAAAAGCGAATCATTGAGCTGTTTGCCAAAGTGGCACTTCCCGACCCAGAAAAAGTGTACAACTCCTATCCGCATCAGCTTTCGGGTGGACAACGACAAAGAGTGATGATTGCAATGGCAATGTCGACAAAACCCCGTATCTTAATTGCTGATGAACCAACCACCGCTCTCGACGTCACTGTACAAAAAGAAATTATTCAACTCTTAAATACGTTGAAGGAAGAGTCGGAAACAGCAATTGTATTTATTTCGCACGATTTAGCTCTTGTAAGCAATATTGCCGACTACATTGTTGTGATGCAACACGGAAAAGTTGTTGAACAAGGCCCATCTGCAAGCATTTTTGCAAATCCAAAGGCTCCATACACAAAAGCACTGATGGCTTGTAGGCCACAGCTTACCAACAACCCCTTGCGCCTTCCAACAGTAAACGACTTTTTAAATAACGATTCTATTAGTAAGCCAATAAACGATTTGGCAAAAGAACCAAGCGATTTGTTGGTTGGCGATAAAATTCTAAGCATCGAAAATCTGAGCGTTCATTATGCTTTAGGTCGCCGCAACAAACAAAAAGCCGACGCATGGTTTCGCGCAAACGACCAAATTTCGCTCAATCTTTTTCAAGGCGAAACACTTGGCCTTGTTGGTGAATCGGGCTGCGGAAAATCTACATTGATTCGGGCTGCTTTACAACTTATAAGACCCACTTCGGGCAGCGTTGTTTTTGATGGTTGCGACCTGACATCGCTTAGCGAAAGGGAATTGAGAAAATACCGCACACGTCTTCAAATTGTCTTTCAAGACCCATATTCGTCGCTAACACCACACCGATCGGTAAAAGATGCCTTGCTCGAACCCATGAACCAACATCGGGTTTTAGGCAGTCAACGTCTCGATTATGCCGTCTATATTTTGGAAAAAACGGGCTTGTCGGCCGATGATTTAAAAAAATACCCGCATCAGTTCAGCGGCGGGCAGCGGCAACGCATTGTTATTGCGCGGGCTTTGGTACTTAAACCCGAAATTGTTTTCTGCGACGAATCGGTATCGGCACTCGATGTAAGTGTGCAGGCTCAGGTTCTTAACCTATTCAACGACCTAAAAGATGAATTCGGGCTCACTTATGTATTCATTTCGCACGACATGAATGTGGTTGGATATATGTCGAATCGAATTGTGGTAATGCAAAAAGGGAAAATTGTCGAATCGGGCATTGCAAAAGAAATCATTTCCAATCCGCAAAACGCATACACACAAACTTTGATTGAGTCGATTCCAAAGGTTGTGTTATAGATTAACTTATAAGCACTCTTTTATTTTTCACTCCCATAAATTTCTTATTTTTGCAAAAAAACATGAGCTTAATCGATATTATCAGTACCGACATTATGGCGGCAACGAAAGCCCGCGAAATGGAAAAACTTGAAGCATTGCGTGGAGTAAAAGCAGCGTTGCTGGTTGCCAACACAGCCGAAGGCAACAAACCAGTTACTCCTGAAGATGAATTGAAAATTCTTCAAAAACTGGTGAAGCAACGTCGCGAATCGGCTGCTATTTACAAAGAACAAAACAGAATGGATTTGTATGAGCCCGAAATGATTCAGGCCGACTATATCGAGGCTTACTTGCCAGCCCAAATGAGCGAGGACGATATTCGCAAAGTGGTTGCAGAAATTATTGCACAAACTGGTGCCACAAGCATAAAAGACATGGGCAAAGTGATGGGAATGGCATCGAAACAGCTTGCTGGCAAAGCCGACAACAGCGTGGTGTCGAAATTGGTAAAAGAATTACTCCCAGCCTAAAGTCCTAAAACCCTTGCATCAACCCAATAAGTTAGCAACACATTGATGGTGTAGTCGTGCGTAATTATTTGGTCGGTAACAGATTCGGCACGCAACGAAAACGATTCCTTGATGATATAATCTTTCAAATCGTCGGGGATAACCGATAAATTCAATGAAGTTGCGTCATCGTCGGTGTGGTCCACGATCCATGCAACTTCAATTTCGGGTAAATCGTCAGCAGTAATAAACAACCTTAGCGTCTTTAAAAAATTGAAATTTTTTCCAACCGGATTAGCTACATTCATATTTAACGAGGTGAGATTGATTTTTTCCACCTTTCGCGCTTTGGTATCGTGTAAGTCGAAAACCGTTTCGCTGTTGGTGGTAATATTGGGTGAGTAAAGATTCAACGGCAGATTCACCCCAATTGTTGAGGGAATAGTAATCTGTGTTTCGTATTCCATATCGAAATGGGTAATTTTATCCACCTTATTGCACGATAGAGATATTACCGATAACACAAAAACGAGAATGTGTTTTCTCATTGAAAAGAATAGTGGTTATTTGTCGAAATGATTGGTATAAACGTGTTTGGGCTTTACACCCACAAAGCGCTTCGACTCTTTGCCATTTTTAAACAAAATAACGGTTGGAATACTGCGTACTCCATATTTTGCTGCCGTGCGTTTTTCATCTTCCACATTGAGTTTTCCTACTTTCACTTTGCCAACATATTCGTCGGCAATTTGATTGATGGTGGGTCCCAAAAGTTTACAAGGCATACACCAATCGGCCCAAAAATCGACCAATACCGAGCCTTGTTTAATGACTTGCTGAAAATTGTTGTCGGTCAAATGAATCGCATTTGGGCTGGTAGCCGTACCTGTGGCTCGTTTTAGCTTTGAATAGTTGTAAACCAAAAGTAGAATAAACAATCCTACAACGCTGAGCAATATGATTAACCAAATAGGCATAAATGTTGGGTTTTTAGTGTTTTTTCAATTCCCATGTTTTGGCAGCTGCAGCAAGTGCGGCCACAGTAGCATCGCCAACGGCAGTAGTAACCTGACGATATTTTTTAACAATACAATCGCCAGCTGCAAAAATTCCATCCACCGATGTTTCCATGTCGGTATTCACCACAATTTCTTGTCTATCGTTGAGCGTAACCAGTTTTTCAACAAAAGTAGTATTGGGTGCATAGCCAATAAAAACAAAAGCGCCTTCGGCGTTGAACCATTCTTTGCTACCGTTTTTTAGATTATGCAAGAGCACTTTTTCGAGTTTGCCATCACCAGCAAATTCCTCTACCAATGTTTCCATGATAAAATTGATTTTCGGATTGCTGCGAGCTTCGTCAACATAAGCCGGAAATGCTTGAAAATGGTCGAATTGGTGAATTAAAGTGATTTTGGACGCATATTTCGAAAGCGAAACAGCTTCTTCGAGCGCCGAATTGCCACCTCCAACCACAATAATTTCCTTGTCGGTAAAAAATTCGCCATCGCAGGTTGCACAATAGCTTACGCCCAAACCTTTCAGCTCTTTTTCGCCTTTTGCACCAAGCATTCGGGGCGAACCTCCTGGGGTTAGAATTACAGTATAGGCTGTGTAAACCTGTTCGCCAACCACCACTTTTTTCAAATTACCTTCGGTTTCTATCTGCGGATGAACCGAAATTGTTTTTATTTCGGCACCAAACGATTTGGCTTGTTTTTTCATAATGTTTGCCAATTTGTATCCACTTATATTCTCAACGCCTGGATAGTTGGCAATTTCGTGTGTAAGAATGAGCTGACCACCAGCTACTCCTTCGTTCAAAATCAGTGTTTTAATTTTTGCACGCGACAAGTAGATGCCTGCCGTTAGTCCGGCAGGTCCTCCACCAATCACAATTGCATCGTAACAATTGCTGTCCATCTTTTTTTACTTTTGTCCAAACTGAGCATCGAGTATGCTACGCACTTGGTCTTCGTTTTGAATACTACTGGTTGCTTCAACCACTTTTCCGTTTTTGTAATACATCGTAAAAGGAAGTCCCATAAATCCACGGGCTTCAGGAGCATTACGAATTACATGAGCTTCGGGAATATCGAAAAGCATATCGGCGAATTTCACGTGACTGTATTCGCTTTCAATATCTTCCATTAAGTCATAAACAGGGATGCACATCGGTCCCATACGACCGCAGCATATTATTACATTTTCGTTTTCGCTAATCATTTTCTGCCATTCGTTGGCATCGCTGACGTGTGTGAGATTTGTGTCGAGTGTCATAACGTTTGTTATTTGTGTTATTATTGATTCACCCTGATTTCGTAGGTGATTTTCATTGCTTTTTTGTAAACTACCGAAACACCACAATAGCGGTCTTGCGACAATTCTATAGCCTTTTCGAGTTTGTCCATGGGAAGGTCTTTGCCTTTGAAACTGTAAATAATATGAATTGCCTCATAATGCTTTGGATGTTCTTCGGTAACATCGGCCTCGATGTCGATATTGAAATCGGCTACCTCAACACGCATTTTTTCAAGAATAGAAATCACATCCATACCAGTGCAACCCAGCAACGACGCTAACATAAGTTCTTTGGGCCGTGGACCACGATTTTCGCCACCCACTTCGGGAACAGCGTCCATAATGAGTTTGTGTCCGCTCACTTCGGCTTCGAAAGCCATTTTGTTGAGCCACTTACCGGACATTGATTGTTTCATATTCATATTTTTAGATTTGTGGCATTGTCAATTATCGTTCCCTGCACAAAAAACATGACAAACAGGCGCTTTGGGTGTCAATTTGGCAGGGGATGCAACCATTTGAAGAATGCTTTTCTTCTCATTTCAAGAAGATTCTGCGACAATTTGAACCCTAAATTGGACATTTCCTAAATGCATCAAATACTCAATTCTTTCAGAAATACGTATTCACTGCAAATTCGAATTGATTAATGAATATTTCTTTGAAGCTGGAAATATTATTTTGTTCGTAAAACAGAAGCATCGCTTTTTTATAATCAATTGGATCAACAGTTCTAAACGACAGCGGGCAATGCTTGTTGTTTATCAAAATTGAGTTGCTCACAATACGAGCTGTTCGTTTGTTTCCATCCATGAATGGCTGTATATACGAGATGAGAATCAGTGCAAGAAGCGCTTTTTCAAACACATTTCTTTTGCTATTAATCACCAGACAGGCTCCTTGTAAAGCTTCTTTAATTTGAAACTCATTGTCTAGTGGTCGGTAATTGGTTCCAGAAATTCCAACACGTCGGGTTCTGATGTTGCGTTCAACATCGAGTTCTTTCATCAATAGGCTGTGAATATCTTCAATTTTTGAAATCGTCAATGGATGGAGATAGTCAGGATTGTCGACAATAAAATCAATGGCATCTTTGTGATTCAGCAACATAATGGCCTCTTCTTTTGTTTTTCCAGAAGCAGTCAATTTATCTTTCAAAAGCCTTTCAGTTTCCAACAAAGAATAGGTGTTCCCTTCAATTTGTGACGATTTCCAACTAAGGTCGATGGCCAGTCGCTCCAATTCCTTGTTGAAGCTGCTTTCTGAAAGGTGTGATATGTTTTTCTGATAGATGGATTGCAAATTGATGAGCATTTGATGCTCGTCATCGGAAAATAGATCATGCTTTGCCAAAACATCATTAATCATGGTAAAATTAAAGGAGTCTCTAATGTCTCGATCGTCAATATCCTTCTTGTAATAATCTTCGATATCAATGGGTCGAATCATTTCGTAAATGGGCGATACATTATATTTTGTCCCTTTGCCTTGTCCATTTACAATGAGAAAACCCTTCGTTGCAAGTTGCACAAGTATTCTTTTGAGTGTAGCATAGCTAACGCCAACGTTTGCTCCATCAAACACTTCTTTTGAGGAACATTCACCTGTTTTTTTGACAAAATCAATGATTTGCTGTTCGCGGTTTTCCATCATTTTTGCACTTTAAGCTCACAAAGATAATAAATGTAGCTCAATATTGCAACTTTTTGAGCTTCATTTGATGCTTGTGTGAGCTTAAAATTCCTTGCTTTATTAGATGCGTATTAACGATAACATTCAGCCAAGATTAGAAAGCATCGAATTGAAAATTACAATAATACAATCAGAAAAGTTTGAATCAATTGTTTTATTTTTTCATATATTTGCTGTTGCAGGTTGAGTAAACTTGCATTTTATTGAAAAAGAAGCGTAAGCATTTGCCCTTAATTTTAAAATTTGTGG
>DYON01000089.1 GCA_020720525.1 Acetofilamentum sp. | reverse complement strand
TTTTTTTTAGAGAACTTCTATAAAAAGGCAAAGTTTCCCGACAACATTTATTGCTAAGAGCTTGATAGGTAGAAAGAATCGTATGTTGTCGAGAAGTTGCCAGAAATTTGAGCTATTGATAAATTTCAATAGGCGCACATGTACACATAATGTTTCTGTCGCCATAAGCATCGTCAACTCGAGCTGCGGTTGGCCAGTATTTAAGAATGTTTTTACCAATTTGGGCAGCTTTTTCGCGGGAGTATGGGTAAGTCCATTCGTTGGCAGTGAGTATCTCAACAGTGTGTGGGGCGTTTTTCAACACATTGTTTGTGCTGTTGTAAGTACCGTTTTCAATTTCACGTATTTCCTCGCGAATGGAGAGCATAGCGTTGATAAATCGGTTCAATTCGGATAGGGGTTCGCTTTCGGTAGGCTCAACCATCAATGTTCCATGAACTGGGAACGCAACGGTGGGTGCATGAAAACCATAATCCATCAAGCGTTTTGCAATATCTGTTTCGGTTACACCTATTTTATGAAATGGATTGCAGTCGATGATAAACTCGTGAGCCACAAAGCCATTTGCACCTTTATATAATATGTTGAAATGTGGCTCGAGTTTTTTCATTAAATAGTTTGCGTTGAGAATAGCGTATTCTGTAGATTTTTTGAGTCCATCCGAACCCATGAGTTTCATGTATGCATAGGAGATAGGAATTACAAATGCACTGCCATAAGGAGCTGCGGAAACCGCTGTGATAGCTTTTTCGCCACCAGCTTTTATAACGGAATGACCTGGTAGGAATTGCGATAAATGCTTGGCAACACCAATAGGGCCTACACCTGGTCCACCACCACCATGAGGAATTGCAAAGGTTTTGTGCAGGTTGAGATGGCAAACATCTGCTCCAATGAATCCTGGGCTGGTATATCCAACTTGTGCGTTCATGTTGGCACCGTCCATATACACTTGACCACCAAATTGATGAATGATTTTTACAATTTCGATTACCGATTCTTCAAAAATTCCATGAGTGGAGGGGTATGTAATCATCAATGCAGACAAGTCGGAGGCATGTTCTTCGGCTTTTTGACGAAGATCGCTTACATCGATATTGCCCATTTCGTCGGCTTTTACAACTACAACTTTCATGGCTGCCATGGCAGCGCTGGCTGGGTTGGTTCCATGTGCCGAACTTGGAATGAGGCATACATTGCGGTGAGTATCACCACGGCTAATGTGGTACGCTCTTATTACCATTAAACCTGCATATTCGCCAGCAGCACCACTATTTGGTTGGAAGCTTATTTTGTCGAATCCAGTTGTTTCTGCAAGCAATTTTTCGAGGTCGTTGATCAATTCAATGTAGCCTTCGGCTTGGTTGGTTGGAACAAAAGGGTGAATATTGGCAAATTCGGGCCAGCTAAGGTGAAAAAGTTCGGTTGCAGCATTGAGTTTCATGGTGCAGCTGCCAAGCGGAATCATAGAACGGTCGAGTGCCAAATCTTTGTTGCGCAGATTGGTGATATAGCGCATCATATCGGTTTCGTTGTGATATGAATTGAATGAAGGATGCGTCAGAAAATCGCTTTTTCGTTCGAAGCTTTCGTGGAAAGTTGTGATGCGATTGCATTCTTCGGGATTGCAAATGAAATTGGTATGGGTTTTTCCGGCAGCAGTTGCAAGAATTTCAGCCAAAATATTTACATCGCTGAGAGTGGTTGTTTCATCAATACTGATACCAATGTGCCGTTCGTCGATAAAACGAAGGTTCATTTTATTTTCAAGTGCTAATTTTTCGATTTGTTTAGCATCAACACCATCTGGGATAGCAAGTTTGATTGTGTCGAAAAAGTTGTCGTTGAGTTGAATGTAGCCTATTTTTTCGATTTCTTGACTGGCAACACCCGCAAGAATGTTTGCGTTACGAGCAATCTCTTTTAATCCTTTAGGTCCATGATAAGCAGCATACATTCCAGCCATAATAGCCAGCAATGCTTGTGCTGTGCAAATATTTGAAGTTGCGCGTTCGCGTTTAATATGCTGTTCGCGTGTTTGCAATGTCATACGATATGCCGAATTGCCTATTGCATCTTTCGAAAGACCAATGATTCTGCCGGGCATTGTACGCATAAAATCTTCTTTCGAGGCAAGAAACGCTGCATGAGGGCCACCAAAGCCCATCGGAACTCCAAAACGTTGAGTAGAACCAACAACAATGTCGGCACCCCATTCACCTGGAGGAGTGAGAAGTGCGAGAGAAAGAATATCGGCTGCAACCGAAAGAAGGCTGCCATTTTCGTGAACTTTTTCGGCAAGAACTCTATAGTTTGCAATGTTTCCAAATTGATCGGGATACTGAACAATGGCTCCAAAAGTCAGTTCATTGAAGTCGAATTGGTCGCAATCGGCAACAATCACATCTATTCCAAGTGGAATAGCTCTTGTTTTAATAACATCGATGCTTTGTGGAAAAAGACCAGACGATACTAAAAATTTGTTTGCTCCGGCTTTTACTTTGTCGCGTTTGCGAGAATTGAAAGCCATAATCATAGCTTCCGAACCGGCAGTGGCTTCGTCGAGCAGCGAGGCATTCGAAATGGGCATGCCAGTGAGATCGACAACCATTGTTTGAAAGTTGAGCAGGGCTTCGAGGCGACCTTGACTGATTTCGGTCTGATATGGAGTATAGGATGTGTACCAACCTGGGCTTTCGAGAATGTTGCGCTGAATTACACCGGGCAATATTGTTCCGTAGTAGCCCATCCCAATGAACGACTTGAAGATTTTGTTTTTCGCACCGATAGCACGGAGTAGATTTTGGGTTTCGGCTTCGTTGAGTCCATCAACAGGATTTAGTTGATTGGGGTTGATAATACTGGCAGGCAATGTTTTGGCAATAAGTTCTTCGCCCGAATTAAGTCCGATGGCTTCGAGTAACTTTTTTTTCTCTTCTTCAGAGGTACCAATGTGCCTGAAAGTGAAATTATTAGTAATCATAATTTAGTGAGTTTGTAAATTGTTGACCACAAAATTACCTTTTTTTGGCTTACAAATATCTATTTATCGTTTAATATTTATTGGTACTTTTGACAAAATCTATCATGGTGCGGCAAATAGTTTTTTTTCTTTTTCCCCTAATCTTGTTTGCTGGAGTATCATTTGCTCAGGATACGCTTGTTATGATGAATGGGCGTCTGATTTCTGATGTAGAAGTGATGCGAATGGATTCGGATTATATCTATTATTTAAAACAGAATCAACGCACCGTAAATTCGCAAGGCCGAATTAAACCAACAGTAAGAAGGCGTTTTCATGTTTTTGAAATTGTTTATGGAAACGGTACACAAGAACTTGCCTACTTACAAGATACAGCCGATTTTGTGTTGAATCCTATTCAAATGCGTTATTATGTCGAAGGATGTCAAGATGCACTTCGGTTTTCACACGATCGTATTGTAGGTCCAGTGTGCTTTGGAATTACTGTTGGTGGGTTTTTAATTATGTCTCCATACTATGTGATAGCAATTCCTGCTATTTATAGTGGTGTGATAGCGATGTTTACACCCGAATTTCCAGAGAATTTGATTGATGAAGGCAAAACAAATAAGTATTATATAATGGGTTTTCAAGATACCAAGAAGACAAAAAAAGTTAAATCGTCAGTTTTGTTTGGGCTTGGAGGTTTGGCAACAGGTTTTGGATTGTATTATTTAACTCATAGATAGTTTTGAGGCTGTTTTTAGAAGTATTTTCGTTTTATGGGGTAGTATAAAATGATTACTTTTGTGTCTGTAATGCAAATTATTCACTAAGAATATTTTTAATGGCTTTATTCGGATTGTTTGGTAAGGAGAAAAAGGAAAGTCTCGATGATGGCTTAAAAAAAACAAGAGAAAATGTTTTCTCACGTCTTTCTCGTGCGGTGGTTGGAAAGTCGCGCATTGACGATGATGTACTCGACAATCTCGAAGAAGTGCTTATTTCGTCGGATGTAGGAGTTGAAACAACACTTCGGATCATTGAACGAATCCAGACACGAGTCTCTCGCGACAAATATGTGGGAGTAGAAGAGCTCAACAATGTGCTTCGCTACGAAATAGCGCAGATGCTCGAAGAGAACAGAAAGCCTGGCACCATAGCTCCAGGTGATGTTCCAACCTACGTAATACTTGTTGTTGGGGTGAATGGGGTAGGGAAAACAACCACCATTGGAAAACTATCTTATAGGTTTAAAAACTCAGGGAAGAAAGTTGTAATTGGTGCTGCCGATACATTTCGGGCTGCAGCAGTCGATCAGTTGAAAGTATGGGCTACCCGTGCAGATGTTGAGATTGTAGAAAAAGGGATGAATGCCGATCCAGCAGCAGTTGCCTACGATGCGGCAGTTGTTGCAAAAAGCAAGGGAGCCGATATTTTGATTATCGATACAGCGGGTCGCTTGCACAATAAAATCAACCTCATGAATGAGCTTTCGAAAATCAAAAAAGTGGTTCAGAAGGTTTTTCCCGAAGGTCCTCACGAAGTACTTTTGGTGCTCGATGCATCAACTGGGCAGAATGCTTTTGAACAAGCTAAGCAATTCGCTGCAGCCACCCATGTGAATGCTCTTGCACTCACCAAACTCGACGGAACAGCAAAAGGTGGAGTTGTAATTGGAATTTCAGATCTTTTTAATATTCCTGTGAAATATATAGGTATCGGAGAGAAAATCGATGACATTCAGATTTTCGACTCTGCCGAATTTGTGGATAGTCTTTTTAAGCGATAATGGATTTATCATTGTTTTATGGCGAATAATAAGGTTGGAATTATCACGATGGGTTGCCCCAAAAACATGGTCGATAGCGAAAAACTGGGCGCTGCATTGCAACACAATGGATTCGATGTTGAACACGAAAATCAGGAAGCCGACATCGTGATTGTGAATACCTGTGGTTTTATCAACGATGCAAAGGAAGAATCGATTAATGAAATTTTGAGCCAAATAGAACGCAAACGAGAAAATGCTGACCTCAAAATTATTGTTACTGGTTGTTTGTCAGAGCGCTACCGCGACCAGCTTTTAAGTGAAATTCCCGAGGTAGCTGCACTATTTGGTGTACACGATTACGATAAAGTTGTTGAGCTTTTGGCAGGGAGCAATCTAAAAACTGACGAACGAATACTTGCTACACCTTCTCATTATGCTTATTTGAAAATTTCGGAAGGCTGCAATCGCAATTGTAGTTTTTGCGCAATTCCACTAATTAGAGGGAAGCATATTTCGGTTGACATGGATTTGCTAATAAATGAAGCACGCCAACTTGCCAATAATGGAGTGAAAGAGCTAATTGTGATTGCTCAAGACACCGTTTCGTATGGTCTCGATTTGTATGGAGAGAGGCGAATAGTTCCTTTATTGCGAAAACTGTCCAAAATTGATGGAATTGAATGGATTCGTCTGATGTACACTTACCCAGCTGGGTTTGCCGATGAGTTGATTGATGAAATTGCTTCAAATCCTAAAATTGTCAAGTACATCGATATTCCTTTGCAGCACATAAGTACTCCCATTTTGCAAAGCATGAAACGCGGAGTTGATAGTGGCGAGACCGAAAAACTCATATTGAAGATTCGCGAACGTATTCCTGGCGTAGCAATTCGGAGTACGTTTATTGTTGGTTATCCTGGCGAAACATCAAGCCAGTTTTTCGAACTGTTCGATTTTATTAAAAAAATGAAATTTGAGCGCTTTGGAGTTTTCGCTTACTCACCCGAAGAAGATACAGCAGCTTTTGAGCTTCCCGACGATGTACCTCATCGCACCAAGATGAAGCGAATGAGCGATTTGTTGCGGGTTCACGAGGAGTTTTCGGTAGCTCGAAACGAGAAATTGATCGGTTGCGAAGTGATGACAGTAGTAGATTATTTTGATGTTGAAGACAAGGTTTTTATTGGACGAACAACAGCCGATGCTCCAGAAATAGATAATATTGTGCGTTTTTTACCATCAAGCGAAAAGCAGATTTTACCTGGGATGATTTTAAAAGTTAAAGCGATTTCGGCAGGGCTTTTCGATTTGGAATGCGAAATTCTATAAGAATCAAGGTCTTAATTCTGAATATTGAAATTTCCGGCAGTTTTCCACTCTCTATGTGCCGTTTTAATATGCTTTATTTCGGAACGAATTTCGAGAAATTGGCAGTAATCATTTTCTCTGTTGGTGTATTTTGACCATGCCGTAGTTTGCTTTAGAATATCTGCAATTAACGATTCTGTCTGTACTGTTGTGTTTTGAATTGCCCAATGTGCGTATAAATGCAGATACTTGGTCGAAACACCTCTCGATTTAGCGTAAACCAGTTGTTTAAGCGCAATGTCGAGAGCATCGGCCTTTTTTATTTTCAGATTATTTGGGTTTTTGTTTTTTTGAAATTGAGTTAGATTGATGTTTTTTTTGTCGCAAAATTCCTTTATAGATGTGTTTGAAGGGCTTATTGCAACAGCTTTTTCTGCGATTTTTATTCCCAAGCTCACCTCAATATCTATCGATTTGAGTTTGCCAATTCTTGCTATTTCAATAGCAGATGTATTGTTGTAGTCGGCAGCAACAATAATTTGAACAGGAGCAAATCTTTTTGAAAAGTTTTTTGAGGCATTTTTGCTAAGATGAATGCCTTTTCTGCTAAACGCAACTATTGAGTTTTTTAATTCAATGAAACCCTGAAGTTGTTTTTCGGAAGTATTGATTGCTGAAAGGATTTTATGACGCCAATCGAACGCCGTTAGAACACAAATGTTGAAATCTTTTGATAGTTTTTTGAGAGGTTTATGTCCTTCGGAGAGCATCACATTCATGTAATTTTGAAATTTGCTCCTTAAATGGATGTAGTGAAAACAAGTTCCAGATCTTTTAGTGAAAGTTTTTTTGCATTGAGCACATTTGAAACGTTTGTTGTTGCCAGGATTGGAGCCGTATGCGTAGATATGTTTGTTACCGCAGAAAGGGCATGGAGGTCTATTGGAGAAAGTTTTAGCTTTTTCCAATTTAAGCAGGCGAGAATGTTCTGCTTTAAGAGATGCGATATTTTTTTTGCGTTGGGTGGGGGAGAGCATGTGCAAATATACAAAATGTTTTGAAATTAAGTGGAGATGGAATTTTAGTAACTAAAATTCAAAATAGTTTATTATTTTATGTATCCTATCCTTATATAGGCTAACAAAAAGCAAAACAAAATGTCAACTAAAAACAGGTTACTACTCAGCGGGTAAAAATGTTACATTATGTATTGAATATCAACTAAGCATACTAAAACTCTTTGTCATGAATAAATATCTGTTAAAAACCTTTAAATTACTCATTATGAGCATGATGTGTTTTTATCTATGATTTTACTTACTATTTTTCTCAAAAAATAAAGTTTTTAAAATTATTTATATCATTGAATATTTGCGTTATAAATCCGTTGAGTAGTAACAAAAACAAGATTATATATGAAAAAGCAAACTGCTACAAGGACGACTTTAAATGTATCATCCGAAAAAAGTTTACAGTTCCCCTCTCACCCAAAAAACAACCCCAATCTCAGCAAAAATCTTAATCCCAAAAATTATTGTCCGAAATTTCGCTGTTCTTAAATTTATTGTATCTTTGCGTTCTCATTGGCGTTGTTCATACGCCTCCCCCAATTTTATTAGTACATCTTGTTATTTTGTAATCCAATCCTATGCAGGAAAAACCAGATCTGAGCAAAATGCTTCTGCCCGAGTTGCGTGATTTTGCTACCAAAATGAACCTTAAAGGTTTCTCAACCATGCGCAAACCCGAAATTATTGTTTTAATTGAGTCCGCATACGAAGAATTGAAACCAAAAGATTACACACCTACTGTTTATAAAGAATCGATTTCTATTGTTGAAGAATCAAACGATAGTCAGAACCGTAAACGCCGTAGGGTTGTTGCTGAAAAAGTATATAATGGTAACGGCAAAATTGTGCCCGAAGTTCAAGCGATTGATATCCCAGAAGAAAAACAGCAGAAAGTTGTTGCTTTACCTGTAGATAAAAAACCGAAAGTGGTTGAAGTGGTAGATGAAAAACCGTTTATTGTTGAGGATGATTCAACGACTACTGAACTGAAACCCGATGAGCGAAGCGAGCAACCTATTCATAGTAAGTTTAAAAAGGATTTTGGCAAAAACGATTTTTCATTTAAAAAGAAGAATAAAGATTGGCATCGAAACGACTTTTTGCCAGTAAATAAAAATCGAGATCAACAGCCTCAAAAGGAAAAAATTCAGCAAGATGAATTGCTGCTGCCTTTCGATCCAATCGACGAAACACCCGAACCGATTGTTATTGCTCCCGAAATTCAGATAGAAAAACCTGTTGAGCAGATTGTTGATAATCGTGAAAAGAATCAACAAGAGCGTAGAATGCCTCAGCATCAGCAAAATCAGCAAGGCCCGAGACCCGAAAAACAACAAGTCTCTCCTTTTATCGAACTCGATGGCGTTGTTTCTGCCGAAGGTGTGCTAGAGCTGGTAAACGAAGGCTTCGGCTTTTTGCGTTCGTCTGATTTTAATTACCTCAATTCGCCCGACGATATTTTTGTTAGTCAGAACCAGGTGAAAATGTTTGGTCTTAAAACCGGCGACACCGTTCAGTGCACCATACGCCCACCACGCGAAGGAGAAAAGTATTTTACGACCGTTCGAATCGAGAAGATTAATGGACTCGAAGCCGACAAAGTTCGCGACCGTGTTCCTTTCGATTTTCTTACGCCTCTTTTTCCAATTACCAAATTCAAGCTTACGGGTCATCCCGACGAAACTCTCACAAGCCGTGTTATCGATTTGTTTTCGCCTATCGGAAAAGGCCAACGTGGATTGATTGTGGCTCAACCAAAAACGGGTAAAACGGTGATTTTGAAAGAATTGGCAAATGCAATTGCCTACAATCACCCCGAAGCATACCTTATTATATTGCTCATCGATGAGCGCCCCGAAGAAGTTACCGATATGCAACGTAGCGTACGTGCCGAAGTGGTTGCTTCTACTTTCGATGAACCTGCCGATAAGCATGTGAAAATTGCCAATATGGTGCTCGAAAAAGCCAAACGCATGGTCGAATGCGGTCACGATGTGGTTATTTTGCTCGATTCAATTACACGTTTGGCGCGTGCCTACAACACAGTGGCTCCGGCCAGCGGCAAAGTGCTTTCGGGCGGTGTCGAGTCGAATGCTCTTCAAAAACCAAAACGCTTTTTTGGTGCTGCCCGCCAAATCGAGAATGGTGGTTCGCTTACAATTATTGCCACTGCTCTTATCGATACAGGCTCCAAGATGGACGAAGTTATTTTCGAGGAATTTAAAGGTACTGGCAACATGGAATTGCAGCTCGACCGCAAATTGTCAAACAAACGTGTTTATCCTGCCATCGATATTGTGTCGAGCAGTACTCGGCGCGACGATTTATTGGTTGGGAAAGATGTTCTGCAACGTGTTTGGGTTATGCGAAACCATTTGGCCGACATGAATCCACTCGAAGCTATGGAATTCCTGCAAGAACGCATGCGCTTCACCAAAACCAACGAAGAGTTTTTGGTGACAATGAATGGTTAATGCCAATTTCTCAGGTCGTTATTCTTTTTCCTTCTGCATGATTTTATACACAACTCCCGCAGTAATGCTCCAGCACTCATTGCAGGGAGTGGGTGTACTCAGATATGCACCAGAAGTATTATTCGAGCCTAGACCGACATT
>DYON01000088.1 GCA_020720525.1 Acetofilamentum sp. | reverse complement strand
GATTAAGTTTGTCCCTGTGTATGTAACCGAAAACATGGTTGGGCACAAATTGGGAGAATTTTCACCTACACGTATTTTCCGTGGACATTCAGGTAAGAAATAATCATTAAAAGGTAATTGCCATGGGAGCTAGAAAACGGATAAGTGCCGAAAAGCGCAAAGAAGCAAAGAAAAGTCAATATACAGCCCGATTGACCGGTTGTCCTGTGTCGCCTCGTAAGATGCGCCCTGTTGTACGCCAGTTGAAAGGTAAAAATGCTGATATTGCTTTGGCTATGCTAAAGACAACTGTAAACGGTTCATCTGAATACTTATATAAACTGTTGACATCTGCTATCAATAATTGGCAGCAGAAAACCGACAACAAAGTACGTATTGAGGATGCTGGATTGTATGTTAAAAGTGTTAGTGTTGATGGTGCAAGAATGCTCAAACGCATTCAGCCCGCTCCGCAAGGACGTGCACACCGCATCCGCAAACGCTCAAATCATGTTACAATTGAGCTTGGAAGCCGTTTTGAAGAACAATCCATAGTTGAATCACAAGAATAGTTTATATAATGGGACAAAAAACTAACCCGATAGGCAACAGACTTGGAATTACACGCGGATGGGATTCCATTTGGTACGGAGGAAAGACCTTTGGCGAAAAGCTGGTCGAAGACAATAAGATTCGTAAGTATCTTAATGTACGTTTGGCAAAAGCCAATGTGTCAAAAATTTTCATCGAACGTAGCGTTAAGCTTGTTACTGTAACAATCCACACTGCCAAACCCGGTTTTATTATCGGACAAAAAGGTAAAGATGTTGATGAACTTCGCGAAGAGTTGAAAAAACTTACTTTTAAAGAAGTACAAATCAATATTTCAGAGGTGAAACGCCCCGAAATGGAAGCTGTTCTAGTAGCCAACAATATTGCACGTCAGATCGAAGGACGTATGTCGCACAGAAAAGCCATCAAAACATCTGTTGCATCAACAATGCGTATGGGTGCCGAAGGAATGAAAGTGTCGATTTCTGGACGTATTGGTGGAGCCGAAATGAGCCGCACCGAACATTACAAAGAAGGTCGTACACCACTTCACACACTTCGTGCCGATATCGATTATGCAAGATCTGAAGCTCATACAACCTATGGTCGTTTGGGAATAAAAGTTTGGATTTGCAAAGGCGAAATGTTTGGAAAACCCGATTTCTACGGTATAGATGCACCTCGTACCGACAAAAAGCAACGTCGCGATGGTGCCCGCACCGGTGGAAACAACAACAACAACAATAACCGTGGTGGTGGAAATCAAAATTTTAACCGCAATCGCGGTCAGAAAAAGAATAGTGCCAACTCATAAAACTGAAGATCAATGTTACAGCCAAAGAAAACCAAATTCAGAAGAGTACAGAAAAACTGCATCAAGGGAATTTCGCAGCGCGGACATCAGTTGGCATTCGGGTCCTTTGGACTGAAAACACTGGAAGAAGCCTGGCTCACAGGTCGTCAGATCGAAGCAGCCCGTCAGGCAGTTACCCGTTATATGAAACGTGAAGGACAGATTTGGATTCGTATATTCCCCGATAAACCAATTACCAAAAAACCAAACGAAGTACGTATGGGTAAAGGTAAAGGTGCTCCCGAATATTTTGTAGCTCCGGTAGCTCCGGGTCGAATTTTGTTCGAAGCCGAGGGAGTTCCTCTCGAAGTTGCCAAAGAGGCATTGCGCCTCGCCTCGCAAAAACTTCCAGTGAAAACCAAGTTTATTGTTCGCAGGGATTTTATCGAAGTATAGTCCTTTAAATCTGAACCGTTATGAAGACAGCAGTAATCAAAGAAATGACCACCGACGAGCTCAAAGAGCGACTGGTAGAGGAGAGAAAACAACTTTCAAAGTTGTATATGGGCCATGCCGTTAACCCTTTGGACAACCCCGGCGTTATCGGTCTAACAAAAAAGACAGTAGCGCGCATTATGACCGAGTTGCGCAATCGTGAATTGGAAATCAAGTAATTTCAGCTATAATGGAAATGGAAAGAAATTTACGTAAAGAGAGAGTAGGAATAGTTACCAGTAACAAAATGGATAAATCTATTGTTGTTCTCGTCGAACGTCGCCTTAAGCATCCTAAGTATGGTAAGTTCATCAAAAAGACAAATACTTTTGTGGCACACGATGAAGCCAACGAATGCAATATTGGCGATAAGGTTGCAATAATGGAGACTCGTCCTTTGAGCAAGCTCAAACGTTGGAGACTCATTGAAATAATTGAAAAGGCAAAATAACCATGATACAGCAGGAATCAAGACTTAACGTAGCAGACAACAGCGGAGCCAAGGAAGTTCTTTGTATCCGAGTTCTGGGCGGAACCAAACGCAGATACGCATCGGTTGGCGATAAAATTATCGTTACTGTGAAATCGGCGATCCCCAGCGGAAACATCAAGAAAGGGACTGTAGCTAAAGCTGTAGTTGTTCGCACGAAAAAAGAAATCCGTCGCCCCGACGGTTCATATATACGCTTCGACGACAACGCAGTGGTGTTGTTAAGTGCTACTGATGAGTTGCGAGGAACCCGTATTTTCGGACCTGTGCCACGCGAGTTGCGCGACAAGCAGTACATGAAAATTGTTTCACTGGCCCCTGAGGTACTATAATTTTCACAGCTATGAATGCAAAGATTAAAATCAAAAAAGGCGACAACGTAAAAGTTGTTTCTGGTAATTACCGCGGCAGTGAAGGTCGGGTGCTGGAAGTGTTTCCCGATAAATACAGAGCTATTGTTGAAGGCGTGAACATGGTTTCTAAACATTCCAAACCATCTGCGAAAAACTCTCAGGGCGGCATTGTTAAACAAGAAGCTCCAATTAATATTTCTAATCTTATGTTGGTCGATAAAGAGGGAAATGTTACTCGCGTTGGGCGCAGAGTTAATGAAGATGGCTCAATTGTGAGATATTCTAAAAAATCTAAGACTAAGGAGGAGATTAAGTAATGACATACGTTCCCCGACTCAAAGAAAAGTATTTGAATGAAATCGTTCCAGCGTTGATGGAAGAATTTCAGTACACTACTGTAATGCAGGTACCTCGTTTGCTGAAAATTTCAGTTAATCAAGGTGTTGGCGATGCTGTAGCTGATAAAAAATTGATTGATTTTGCAATAGATGAAATGACCAATGTAACTGGTCAGAAAGCTGTTTCAACAAAATCGAGAAAAGATATTTCGAATTTTAAAGTTCGTATTGGTAACCAAGTTGGAGTTCGCGTAACTCTTCGTGGTGAGCGTATGTACGAATTTCTTGATCGTCTTATTTCTGTTTCTGTTCCGCGTATTCGCGATTTCAGAGGCATTAGTGATAAAGGATTCGACGGACGTGGCAATTACACATTTGGTGTAACCGAACAGATTATTTTTCCGGAAATTAATATTGACAAAATCAATAAGATTACCGGGATGGATATCACATTCGTTACATCTGCCCCAACCGATAAAGAATCGCACGCATTGTTGAAAGCATTTGGTCTCCCATTCAAAAAACACTAGAAATGGCAAAAGAATCGATGAAAGCCCGTGAAGTTAAGCGGCAAGAAATGGTTGATAAATACGCCGATAGAAAAGCTGCTATGAAAGCTGCTGGAGATTATATCGGCCTACAGAAGCTGCCTAAGAATGCTTCGCGCGTTCGTTTGCACAATCGTTGCAAACTTACCGGAAGACCTAAAGGATATATGCGTATGTTCGGCATCTCGCGTATCAATTTCCGCCAGATGGCTCTCAATGGTGAGATTCCCGGAGTAAAAAAAGCAAGTTGGTAATTTTAAAAAATAATATAGCATGGTAACGGATCCCATTGCAGATTTTCTGACACGCGTTCGAAACGCTATTAAGGCCAACCACCGATTAGTGGAAATTCCTTCCAATAAAATGTTGGTTGAAATGGCTAAAGTTTTGCACGAAAACGGCTACATCCTCAATTATAAGGTTGAAGAAAACATGATACCTAAAAAATTGAAGATTGCCCTTAAATATCATCCAGCGTCGAAATTGTCGGCTATTTCTCAAATCAAACGAGTAAGCCGCCCGGGTCTCAGAAAGTATTCTGCTGCCCAAGATCTTCCTCGTGTGATGAATGGCTTAGGTATTGCGATCATAAGCACCTCTCATGGGCTCATGACCGACAAGCAAGCCCGAAAGGAAAACGTAGGAGGCGAAGTAGTTTGTTTCGTTTCATAAATTAAACAGGAGGAATTCCAATGTCTAGGATCGGAAAGAAAATTATCAATATACCAGCAGGTGTTCAGGTGAACGTCTCGGCAGACAATCTTGTGTCGATAAAAGGACCCAATGGCGAACTGCATCAGCAGATTGCACCTGAAATCAAAATCAATATTGAGAATAACGTTATGACTGTTGATCGCATCAACGAAGAAAAGCAAGTGCGTTCATATCATGGACTTTATCGTTCACTTTTGGCCAATATGGTTCAGGGTGTTTCGGAAGGCTTTAAAGCGCAGCTCGAACTCATTGGTGTTGGTTACAAATGTTCGGCAAATGGTCAGTTGCTCGATTTGAGCCTCGGACATTCCCACAGTATTTTATTCGAACTGCCGATTGAAGTGAAAGTAGAAACGCTTACCGAAAAAGGTAAAGCTCCTACAATTACCCTCACATCGTTCGATAAACAATTGCTGGGGCAAGTTGCAAGCAAGATTCGGTCGTTCAGAAAACCTGAGCCCTATAAAGGAAAAGGTGTTAAATTTGTTGGTGAAGTATTACGTCGCAAAGCTGGTAAAGCTGCTGCGTCCAAATAAACAAAGAGGTAGTTATGGCTATTAAAAGCAGAAAAGAATTAAGCAGAAAACGCATCAAGATGCGCATTCGCAAGGTTGTGAACGGCGTTGCCGAACGTCCTCGTATGTCGGTTTTCCGTAGCTGTAAAGAAATTTACGTGCAACTCATCGACGATAAATCTGGTAAAACACTTGTTTCAGCATCTTCGCGAATGAAAGATGTGGCTGGTCAGAAGATAACCAAAACCGATAAAGCTAAGCTTGTTGGAAAACTTATCGCTGAGCTGGCAATCAACAACGGTGTTCAAACTGTTGTTTTCGACCGTAACGGTTATCAATATCATGGTAGAGTAAAAGCTTTGGCCGAAGCGGCTAGAGAAGGTGGACTAAAATTCTGAGTTATATGGCTAATATCAGCGTGAAAAAAGTAAAATCGAGCGACATTGAATTCAAAGATCGCCTCGTAAGTATACAAAGAGTTACCAAGGTGACCAAGGGCGGACGTACTTTCAGTTTCTCAGCCATTGTGGTTGTTGGAAACGAAGACGGTGTTGTTGGATACGGTTTGGGAAAAGCCAAGGAAGTTACTTCGGCCATCTCTAAAGGTATTGAAGATGCCAAGAAAAATTTGATACGTGTAAGAATCCTTAATGGAACTCTCCCTCACGAACAAGCCGGTAAATACGGTGGAGCAAATGTTTTTCTAAAACCAGCCGCTCCTGGTACAGGTGTAATTGCAGGTGGTGCCATGCGTGCTGTTCTTGAAAGTGTTGGCGTTAAAAACGTGCTTGCCAAGTCGAAAGGCTCCTCAAACCCTCACAACGTTGTTAAAGCTACTGTAAACGCTCTCATGAATTTGAAAGATGCTTACGCTGTAGCAGACCTTAGAGGTATTTCGGTAGAACAAGTGTTTAACGGTTAATCCTGGATAGTATGAAAAAAATTCGTGTTACTTTGATCAAAAGTTTAATTGATCGTCCGAAAAATCAGCGCAAAAATGCAGTTGCTTTAGGACTCGGCAAAATGAATTCCAGTGTTGAACACACAGCTACTCCTCAAATATTGGGAATGGTAAGAAAAGTGAACCATCTCGTTAAGGTGGAAGAAATTTGACTAAAAAATTGAAGAATATGGATTTAAGTAATTTAAAACCGGCAGACGGATCAGTCAAAAGCGAAAAACGAATAGGCAGGGGCCAAGGTTCGGGACGCGGTGGTACATCAACTCGTGGACATAAAGGTGCTCAATCGCGTAGCGGTTATAGCCGTAAGATTGGTTTCGAAGGGGGCCAAATGCCTTTACAACGCCGGTTGCCAAAATTTGGTTTCAAAAATTTCAATCGTGTTGAATTCCGTGCCCTTAATATTGATGTAATTCAGGAACTTGCTGAAAAGCACAATCTGCAATCAATTGATCCCGAAACACTTCATGTGCATGGTTTGGTAGCGAAAAACGATCTTGTGAAAATTCTTGGTCGTGGAGTTCTCTCCCTCAAACTTGAAGTTAAAGCTCACGCATTTTCAACATCTGCTGTGAAAGCTATCGAAGAAAAAGGTGGTAACGCAATCAAAATCTAACCTGAATGAGTCGCTTTGTTAATACCATAAAGAACAT
The DNA here is from genome assembly GCA_020720525.1 of Acetofilamentum sp. Lineage (GTDB taxonomy): Bacteria > Bacteroidota > Bacteroidia > Bacteroidales > DTU049 > GWF2-43-63. Next base: position 3,343 of record DYON01000088.1, on the reverse strand, counting down.
CAATAAAATTGAGGATCTCAAAAAGAGAATCCTCTATACCATTTTGATCATTCTTATTTATCGTTTTGGGTCATACGTGGTATTGCCGGGTATCAACCCCGATGCGCTCGGTGCTCTTCAGTCGCAGGGACAAGATGGACTACTGGGTCTTATCAATATGTTCTCAGGTGGTGCATTTTCGAATGCGTCGGTTTTTGCACTCGGTATTATGCCTTATATTTCTGCTTCCATCGTTGTTCAGTTGCTTGGTATGGCCGTGCCTTACTTCCAACGCCTACAGCGCGAAGGTGAAAGTGGACGTAAAAAAATCAATCAGATTACCCGTTATCTAACTGTTATTATCACTGCTGCGCAGGCTCAAGGTTATATTGCCAATTTGGGTGCAACAATCCCTGCTGGTGGCATCTATCCTTTCGATCCTGAGTTAATGCAAATTCCATTTTTATTCCGTTTGTCATCTACTGTTATTCTTACTGCAGGAACACTTTTTGTGATGTGGCTGGGTGAGCGTATTACTGATAAAGGTATCGGAAATGGAATTTCTCTCATCATTATGATTGGTATTATTGCTCGTTTGCCTTTTGCTCTTATTGCCGAATTTACCTCGCGAATGGAGGTAGCTGGTGGCGGGCTAATGGTCTTTATTATCGAACTTTTGGTGTTAATTCTTGTTATTGTTGTGAGTATTCTTTTGGTACAAGGAACTCGAAAAATCCCAGTGCAATATGCAAAACGTGTTGTTGGTAACAAACAATATGGTGGGGTTCGACAGTATGTGCCTTTAAAAGTGAATGCTGCTGGTGTTATGCCGATTATCTTTGCTCAGGCGTTGATGTTTCTGCCCATTACACTTGCCGGATTTGCCGAAAGTGAATCGATGACAGGATTTGTATCGGCCATGACCAACCCAAATGGTTTTTGGTACAACCTCACTTTTGCAGTCTTGATTATTTTGTTTACATATTTCTATACCGCTATAACCATCAATCCGAATCAAATGGCCGAAGATCTCAAAAAGAACGGAGGCTTTATTCCTGGCATCAAACCGGGTAAACGAACAGCTGAGTTTATCGATACTGTAATGTCGCGTATTACGCTTCCAGGATCAATTTTCTTAGCCTTTGTTGCAATAATGCCATCTTTGGTTCGTCTTTTTGGGGTAAACAGTCAGTTCGCGCAATTCTATGGTGGAACTTCGCTGCTTATTCTTGTGGGTGTTGTGCTAGATACCTTGCAACAGGTTGAAAGTCATCTTCTTATGCGCCATTACGATGGATTAACCAAGTCGGGTCGCATAAAGGGACGTACAACCACAGGAATGGGAGGTATGTAAATGAGTGTTGGATTGTTGCAGAAAACCGATGATGAAATACTGCTGCTGAAAGAGAGTTCTTTGCTTGTTGGTAAAACTTTGGGAGAGGTTTCCCGTTATCTGAAACCAGGTGTCGATACCCGTACCCTCGATCGAATTGCTGAGGAATTTATCCGTTCACATGGAGGAATTCCCGCATTCAAAGGGTACAATGGATTTCCAGCTACACTATGCATCTCGATAAACGATCAGGTTGTGCATGGAATTCCAGGAGAGCGGGTAGTGAAAGATGGAGATGTGGTTTCTGTTGATTGTGGTGCTGTTTTAAATGGGTATTTTGGCGATTATGCATACACATTTATTGTTGGAGAAACAGATAAACACACCGCCGATCTAGTGCGTGTTACTCGCGAATCGCTCGAATTAGGAATTGCGGAAGCAATTTCAGGCAATTTTGTCGGCGATATAGGTTATGCAGTTCAACTTCATGTTGAGCGCCATGGCTTTCACGTTGTTCGCGATTTAGTTGGCCATGGTATAGGTCGGCATCTGCACGAAAAACCAGAAGTTCCTAATTACGGAAAACGTGGACGAGGAATGCAGTTGGTTGAAAATATGGTTATTTGCATTGAACCTATGATTAATATGGGAACATGGAAAGTAATTCAAGAAGCCGACGGATGGACAATCCGAACCCGCGATCGAAGCCCCAGTGCACATTTTGAACACATGGTGGTAGTAAAGAAAGACAAGCCCGAAGTGATATCGACATACGATTTTATCGAAAACTGAGAGTAAAACAAAATATGGCAAAACAAGGTGCAATTGAACAAGACGGAACTGTAATTGAGAGCTTAGGCAATGCAATGTTCCGCGTCGAACTGGAGAATGGGCATATAATTCTGGCCCATATTTCTGGAAAGATGCGTATGCATTACATAAAGATATTGCCAGGCGACAGGGTTCGTATGGAAATTTCGCCCTACGATTTGACCAAAGGCAGAATAACGTTCAGGTACAAATAAAAAAGAAAAGCATTATGAAAGTGAGAGCGTCAGTGAAGAAACGCACACCAGATTGTAAGATCGTCCGCCGTAAAGGCAGGGTGTACATTATTAACAAGAAAAACCCGAAGTTTAAACAACGTCAGGGCTAAACCGGAAATTGAAAAAAACGATATATGGCACGTATTGCAGGAATCGATTTACCTAAAAACAAGCGGGGCGAGATAGGTCTCACCTATATCTATGGGATAGGCCGCTCAACCGCACAGATGATTTTGACCAAGGCCGAAGTCAACTTTGATAAAAAGGTACAGGATTGGAATGATGATGAATTGTCGGCTATCCGTCAGGTTATCAACGATGATGTTAAAACCGAAGGTGCATTGCGCTCCGAGGTTCAAATGAATATCAAGCGTTTGATGGACATTGGCTGCTACCGTGGTATTCGTCACCGTTTGGGATTGCCCCTTCGCGGACAAAGCACCAAGAACAACGCCCGCACCCGAAAAGGCCGGAAAAAAACTGTTGCAAACAAGAAGAAGGCACCTAAAGGTTAATAACAATTGAAATAAATCAATATGGCAAAACAAACGAAAACAGTCAGAAAACGTAAGGTGAAAGTTGAACCTTTTGGTAATGCTTACGTTAGGGCTTCGTTCAACAATATTATCATTTCTCTTACCAATGAGGTAGGACAGGTGATTTCATGGTCATCGGCTGGGAAAATGGGTTTTAGAGGAAGTAAGAAAAACACTCCTTATGCAGCTCAAATAGCAGCCGAAGATTGCGCTAAAGTTGCATTCGATGCAGGTTTACGCAAAGTAAAGGTGTATGTTAAAGGGCCTGGATCGGGTCGAGAAAGTGCTATCCGCAGTATTCACGGTGCTGGAATTGAAGTATCAGAGATTGTTGATGTAACACCAATCCCTCACAATGGATGCCGTCCTCCAAAACGCCGTCGGGTTTAAATAATTGAAGAAAAAAAAGTAATATGGCAAGATATATCGGACCTAAATCGAAAATCGCC
>DYON01000425.1 GCA_020720525.1 Acetofilamentum sp. | reverse complement strand
GATAACTTTTAAAGCAGTCCCTAAGTGAATTTTAACTTTTTGATAATACTCGTTGACAAGTTTTGCAAGTTCTAACACGTATCTTGCGATGTAATTTGGTTTGTAATCTGTTGCTGCATCTTGGACCGTTTCGGAAAATTCTGCAAGTTTGAGTATGACGGCATTTTCTTCGATACCAAAGTGTGCGTAGTTGATGGTTGTGCCCTGCGTGCTATATTCTTTGTGATATTTTTCGACGATACTGTTGCATCTTGCGTAGGTGTACTGGATATATGGCCCTGTTTCACCTTCGAACGAAATTGCAACTTTCGGATCAAATAATATTTTTTTGTCGGTGTCGGGCAAGAGCATATCAAATTTGAGAGCACCAAAAGCGACATCTTTTGCTATAGTATTTTTTTGTTCGGGAGAAATATTTCTGGTCTGAATAAGTTCTTCAGCTTTTTGGAGGATCATGTCGCGTAAGTCTTCATACAAGACAACATTTCCTTTTCTGGAAGACATTTTTTCTCCGACAAGATCAACCATACCATATGCCAAGTGGCGGAGTTTGGATGCGTCGTAGCCGTCAAGTTCGAGCGTTTTGAACAGCTGTTCGAAGTGATGAATTTGTTCCGTCGCGACGACGTATAATGAAATATCGAAATCAAAATCTTGCTGTTTACGATATGCGAGTGCGATGTCTTTGGTCGAATATAATGACGCTCCATTACTTTTGAGCAAAACGAAAACGCCGAGATTGTATGGCTCCAAGTCCATGATAATTGCGCCTTCACTGTATTTTGCCAATCATGCTTGTTCCATGGCGTGGACTTTGGTGATGCCGGGTTGTTCGACATCGCTTTCGAGGTAGAGCTTTCCTGTGTTGCATTCTAATTCTGCGAATACTTTGTGCATGTCGTTGAGACATAGTTCGCGTGTTTCTTCTCGCAATTTTGTGAGTTCTGGATCTTTATCTTCGAGACGTTTGTGGACGGCGTGAATTTCTTGTTTGTACACATCTTCATTCTCGTCAACTTTTGTGGTCGCAGCGGCGTACAGTTGTCAGAATCGTCTGGTGACATTTTCGGTGGGAATTTTTCCTGTGTAGAAGTTTGTGTAATACCGAATTCGTTTTGCCACGTGTGCGCCGACGTCTCCCATATATGCGCATCTGTGGACGTTGTAACCAGCAAACTCTAAAATTCTTGCAATTGCTTCTGGTACCAACGCATTTCTGACGTGACCGATGTGAAACGCTTTGTGTGTATTTGGTTGTCGTCATTCGATCAAGACAGTTTTTGTGTGTGTCTTTCCTTGTCCAAATTTGTCTTGCAGTGTGTGGATAGAAGACAAAATTTTTTCTGACACGGTGGACGTGCGAATATGTGCGTTTATGTACGGACCGGCGTGCGTGAACTCAGTGAAAATCATATTTGGTTTGACCTCACCCCCGGCCCCTCTCCTACAAGGAGAGGGGAGATTTGTTTTTTCTTGATTGAAAAGAATAATTTTTTCTACTATTTTTTCCGGAGTGTTGTATACTTCTTCATTAGAAAATCTTCGGATTGTTCTTTTTTGTAATTGTAGTTCTTTGTCTTTTGCTTTGTCGTTTGACTGTATTTCTTTTTTTTCGTGAATACTCCCATCTATTTCTATGACTAATTCTAATTCTTTACAAAAAAAATCTACAATCATTGTCCCTATCGGATGTTGTCTTCTAAATTTTAATCATGCAAATTGTTTATTTCTTACTATTTCCCAAAA